>JAFAVH010000260.1 GCA_019242655.1 Methylobacteriaceae bacterium | reverse complement strand
AGACCCATATAGAAATGCCGGTAATAAGAAGAGCCTTCCGCCTCCCTGTGGCGGGTCGTAGCGCCCCATGCCTGCGGCAGATCGCAAAGCGAGTACCAATGAATGCGCGGCACGCAGCCGACGAGCAGTTCGGCGGTTCGCGCGAGGCCCCAATCCTGCACTTCCTCCGCGCCGAAGCTGGATACGCCGACCTCGGAGACCCAGATCGGTTTGTCCGTGACGGCGCGGATTTCATCGATCTTTTTCGGCCAATCGTTCAGCGGCCAGAGATTCCAATCGAGGGGAAAGCCGTGAACGGCAATCACGTCGATATTGTCGAGCGCGCCCTTGCCGGCGAGGTTCTGCACGAAGAGCGGATCGATCGGCGACATGCCGCCGAGCACGCGCGTGGTGGCGGGGTTTGCCTCGCGAATGGAAGCCGCGGCGAGGCGTGCCATCCCGGCGAACTTGTCCCAGCCCGGATCGATCTCCGGATCCCAATGCGATTTGTTGTTGGGTTCGTTCCAGATCATCGCCGCTTCGATCATCGCGCGGCTCCCCTCGGCGGATAGACGGCGGCGTCCTCCAGCTGCGTTCCGCAGCGGCAGATATAGACCTCCTCTTCCGGGTGCGCCTTGATTACAAAGCCTGCGCTTCTCAACATCGCTTCCGCCGCGGCGCGATTGGGCACGAACCAGTTGGTTGGATCCTGCGCATAGCGTTTCTCGACAAAATGCAGCTTCGGATAATCCGGCCGATCGAAAATCCCGTTCTCGGCAAACGGATAGTCCTCCGCGACTGCGTTTACCTCCCTGCTTCCGCGCTGCATCGATTGAAACACAAGCATGTCGCCTGCGACATGCGCGCGGATGAGATCGAGCGCGAGCAACGGGTGGCGCAGATGATAGAGTACGCCCATGAAGATGACGAGGTCGAAGCGCTCACCGAGCCGCGCGACGTCATAGACCGACAGCTGGTGAAACTCGATTTCGTGCCCGAGCGTCTGCGCCGCGAACCGCGCCTGCGCGAGATAATCGGGATCGTGGTCGATGCCGACGACGCGCCGCGCGCCGCGCCGCTTCATCTCGATCGAATAGAACCCGCCATTGCAGCCGATATCGAGCACGCTCTTGCCGGAGAGATCCGCTGGGATGGCGTAGGAAAACCGCTTCCATTTCATCGCCGGATAATCGCCGAGCGGATGATCGGGCGCGGTCCAAACGCCTTCGAGATTCATATTGTGGAACCACGGTCCCAGCGCTTTGATGCGCTCGCTCGTGCGATCCCTGTCGAGCACGCGCCCCTCTGTCATATTCATCGATCCGTTCCCGCGCTTTCGAGAAGCCTTGCGATGAATTTGGCGTCCCGCCCGCGTGGAGCGGCATCGGCTCCCATGCGCTCGAGCAGCTGGATCGCGGCGCGATAGCCGCCAAGCGTGCCGACGTCGACATAGTCGGTTCCGGCCTTCACACCGTGTACGGCGCCACCATTGGCGAGATACGCGTTAATCAGCGTGCCGAAATATTCGTCTTTCCCGGCGCGCTCATTCCAAAGCCGGTGCAGGGCGTGCAGCGTGGCGCCCGGCATCTTGAATGCGCCCCAAATCCAGTGCGAACGCGGGCCCGGCGCCTTGACTTCGATCGCGAGAACGCGGCCGTCGCGCTCGGTCGACACGGCGTCGAACACTTCGGGATTTTCGACGGGAAAGAGCAGGAGCGATAGCCGATCGTCGGCGAGCTCGGCGAGCGCGTGACCGGGAAACCAGATCGTATCAGGAAGCCCAACGACCACGGATTCGTCCGGGCTAATCAGCGGCACGGCGCGGAACAGCGCGTCGCACAGTCCCGCCGGCTGCGGCTGCACGACGTAGGCGATCGCCGCGCCGGCATAGCTCGCGCCGAAATACTCCATAATGTCGGATTTGCCAGGCGAGATCACGAAACAGATTTTGTCGGCGCCGGCGAGCACCATGCGCTCCAGCAGATACTCGCTGACCGCGCAGGGACGCTCGACGCCGGATTCGAGCCGGCTGCCGACCGGAAGCAGCTCCTTCGAAAAGGCAAGCGGCTGGATACGGCTGCCCTTGCCTGCCGCCGGCACAATGCCCCACATGTCACGCACTCTCCGCATGCGCGAAGCGCGGCGCCGGAGCCGCGCGCGCCGCGCTGACGTGCCGCTCGAACTCGCTGAGCCGCGCCGCGCTCGTATGCTCGGCGAGAACGCGGTCGCGGGCGGCGCGCCCGATCCGTTGCTTCGATGCGTCGTCGAGGTCGAGCGCGGCGAGTGCTTCGTCCGCGCTCCGGACGACGAGCGTCTCGGAATCGGGGGCGAGAAAGTGGTCGAGCCCCTCGAACCAGTCGGAAACGATCGGCGTGCCGCATGCGGCCGCCTCGAACAGCCGCCCGGAAGGGCACCATCCGTTCGCCGCCATGTCCGCCCGGGTGATGTT
>JAFAVH010000358.1 GCA_019242655.1 Methylobacteriaceae bacterium | reverse complement strand
ACATAGGCGAGGCGTTGCGCCAGCGCATCGACGAGAAAGTCGAGGCGGCTATCGCCAAGTACTTCGATGGTTCAGTCAATGGGCATGTCGTGATCACACCGGACGGTTCGGGCTATTACACCGATTGCACGTTGCATCTTGCCTCCGGCGTCACGCTTCAGGCCGAGGGCCGCGCACATGATCCTTATGTGAGCGTCGACCAAGCGGTGAACAGGACCGAGAAGCAGTTGCGTCGCTACAAACGCCGCCTCAAGGAACATCATCCGGCGAGCGCGGATGCCCGCGCGCGTCAACCCTAGTCAATCGCTTAAATTCACCGGCAACGCACCGCAACGGCATGCGTTTTGCCCAAAGGATCGGCACAGGATATTCACTCATGCCGTTGAACGATTTGCTCTCGCCTGACGCGATCCTGCCGGCGCTGCGAGCCAATACCAAAAAGCAGGCGCTGCAGGAGCTTAGCGAAAAGGCTGCGGCCTTGTCCGGCCTGACATCGCGCGAGATTTTCGATGCGCTGCTGCAACGCGAGCGGCTCGGCTCGACCGGGATCGGCAACGGCGTTGCGATTCCGCACGGCAAGCTCGCCAAGGTCAAAAGGATCTTCGGGATTTTTGCCCGCCTCGATCGCCCGATCGACTTCGAGGCGCTCGACGGCGCGCCCGTCGATCTGATCTTCCTGCTTGTCGCGCCGGAAAGCGCCGGCGCCGATCATTTGAAAGCCTTGGCGCAAGTTGCCCGCCTATTCCGCGAGCCGGCGCTAGTCAGCAAATTGCGAGCGACGCGCGATACGTCGGCGCTTTATTCGGTTCTCACGCAAACGCAGACGCCGAACGCGGCTTGATTTAGCGCGGCGGGCGCCACGCGCGTGCGCGGTAATCCATGATGTAGCTTTCGGGATTTGCCGCGAGCGCCGCCATGCCGGCGAGCACGCCTTCTCCTCTCATGATCACGCGCGTCGGAATCGCACGCGCGACATGATCCAATGGCGCCTTCGCTTCGAAGATGCGGCGAAACTCCGCCGGATCGAGAAGGTCGCAGATGCGCGGCAATATGCCTCCGGATAGGCTAAGCCCGCCGGTCGCCAGAAAGGCGAGCGCAAGATCGCCTGAAAACCGCGCGACGATCCGCCAAAAGAGCCGGACCGATTCAATGTCTTCGGCGCTTCCGGAAAGCGCGCGATCGACGATCGCGACGCCGTCGACGGGCTCGGCAGAGACGCGGCGGGCCGCAGCCCGCGCCATATGCAGGCGGACAAGGCCCGGACCCGAGATTACGCTTTCGGCGGTGACGCGCCCTTCGACGCGCTCGAGATACGGCCAGACCGCTTCTTCCTCGGCATTGGCCGGACCGAGGTCGGTGTGGCCGATTTCGGTCGCAAGCGGCAGGTGCCGGCCGTCGATTTCGGCGAGCGCCGCGGCGCCGAGGCCGGTTCCGGGGCCGAGCACCAGGCGCAAGCCGCCGCGCGGCATCGGGACCGCACCGATCTCGTGTATCCATTCCGGCCGGAGCGCCGGAAGCGACAAAGCCTGCGCTTCGAAATCGTTGAGGAGCAGACCCTGATCGAGCTTCAACGCATCAGCGATTAGAGGCCCGTCGATCGTCCACTCCGCGTTGGTGAGCTTCAGCCGCCGCCCTTCCAATGGACCCGCGGCGCAGACGATCAGCGAGCGCGGCGGCTGCGGCCAGTTCGCATCGAATGAACGCAGAGCTTCCGCAAGTCCGCGATGGTCATGCGTTTGCGTGTGCAGCGCCGCGCTTGGTGCCTCACCAAGAGCACGCGCTGCGCAGGCCCGAACATTGGTGCCGCCGATGTCGCAGAGAAGAACCGGAAAGGGAAAGTGCAAACGAAGCTCCGCGTCGCGGCGGAGATAAACAATCGCCATTGCGACGGGTCAATTGCCCTGGCTACCGGCTGCGCGCGACAATTCGCGCCGGATTGCCGACGACGGTCGCTCCCGCCGCTACATCGCGTGTGACCAAACTGCCCGCGCCGATCACCGCATCATCGCCGATGGTAACGCCGGGAAGGATGATCGCGCCGCCGCCGATCCACGCATGCTTGCCGATGCGCACCGGCCGGCCGAACTCCAAGCCGGCGCGTCGCTGCGCCGGATCGCGCGGATGATCGGCCGCATAAATCTGCACGCCGGGACCGATCTGCGCGCCCTCGCCGATTGAAACCTCGACCACATCGAGGATCACGCAATTAAAATTGAGAAAGGCATCCGCGCCGAGGCGGATGTTGAAGCCGTAATCGCAATGGAACGGCGGACGCACGACCGCGCCCTCTCCAACTTCGGCAAAGCATTCGGCAAGCAAAACGCGGCGTTCGGCCGCCGATAAACCGAGAGCGGCGTTGTAGCGTACGAGCCATTTTTTGGTCGCGGCCTGATCTGCCTGAATTTCCGCATCGCCCGGGCGATAGAGCTCGCCCGCAAGCATCTTCTGTTTTTCGCTGCGGCTCATGCGGCCTCAAAGGATTGGGTCCGCAGCTTGTTCGGGCGGAACGGCGGCAGTAAGACCTGCCATCCTCTCCCTTCAAGCACGCGCCATGACCTATCACTACACCCCGATGTTCCCGCTGGCGAAAGATCAGACGCGCTACCGCAAGCTGACAAGCGACGGCGTGGAGACGGAAACGCTCGGCGGGCGCGAGTTCATCAGCGTCTCGCGCGAGGCGATACGGCTTCTCGCCGAGCAGGCGATGATCGACATCAATCATCTGTTGCGCCCGAGCCATCTCGCCCAGCTCGCAAAAATCCTCGACGATCCGGAAGCGACGGCCAACGACCGTTTTGTCGCCTACGATCTCCTGAAGAACGCCAATATCGCGGCGGGCGGCGTCTTGCCGATGTGTCAGGATACCGGCACCGCGATCGTCATGGGCAAGAAGGGCCGGCTCGTATTGACCGACGGCGACGACGAGAGCGCGCTCGCCGAAGGCATTCGCGACGCCTACGAGAAGAAGAACTTGCGCTACTCGCAGCTGACGCCGCTCGGCATGTTCGAGGAGAAGAATTCGAACACTAACCTGCCGGCGCAGATCGAAATCTATGCCGAGGGCGAAGACGCCTACAAATTCCTGTTCGTAGCGAAGGGCGGCGGCTCGGCCAACAAGACCTTCCTGTTTCAGGCGACGCCCTCGGTGCTGACGCACGATCGGCTGCTCGCTTTTCTCAAGGAGAAAATACTCACCCTCGGCACGGCGGCGTGCCCGCCCTACCATCTCGCCATCGTCATCGGCGGCACGTCGGCCGAATTGAACCTCAAGACGGTGAAACTCGCCTCGACCCGCTATCTCGACGAGCTCCCCACCTCCGGCAGCGAAGGCGCACATGCTTTCCGCGATCTCGCGATGGAGGCGGAAGTGCATGCGATGACGCAATCGCTCGGCGTCGGCGCGCAATTCGGCGGCAAATATTTCTGCCATGACGTGCGGGTGATCCGCCTGCCCCGGCACGGCGCCTCGCTGCCGATCGGGCTTGGCGTGTCGTGCTCGGCCGACCGCCAGGCGCTCGGAAAAATCACCCGCGACGGCGTGTTTCTCGAGGAACTCGAGCGCGATCCCGCCAAATACTTGCCGCGGGTCGACGAAGCCGCGCTCGGCGGCGATGTCGTCAAGATCGATCTCAATCAATCGATGGCGGACATTCTCGCCGCGCTCTCGCGCCATCCGATCAAGACGCGGCTGTCGCTCTCAGGCCCGATGGTCGTTGCCCGCGACATCGCGCATGCGAAAATCCGCGAGCGGCTCGAACGCGGCGAGCCGATGCCGGATTATTTCCGCAACCATCCGATCTATTACGCCGGACCCGCGAAAACGCCCGTGGGGTATGCTTCGGGTTCGTTCGGACCGACGACGGCGGGACGGATGGATTTATATGTCGATCAGTTCCAGGCCGCCGGCGGCTCCAAAGTGATGCTCGCCAAAGGCAATCGCTCATCGGCCGTGCGGGACGCGTGCAAGAAGCACGGCGGCTTCTATCTGGGCTCGATCGGCGGACCGGCGGCGCGCCTTGCGCAGGACTGCATCAAAAAGGTGGACGTGATCGAATATCCCGAACTCGGAATGGAAGCGATCTGGCGCATCGAAGTCGAGGATTTTCCGGCATTTACCGTCATCGACGACAAGGGCAACGATTTCTTCAAGGAACTGAATTTGGGCTGACATAAAATTTTGTTTTGTGCGATTGCACACCGACGCAACTTTGCGGCCACGCTAGGGTTATGTGGCTGTGACGGAGGGGTCCATGTCGCGTTCGCGTCTTTTAAGCGCTGTTTTTTGTATCGTTCTCGTTCAGCAAGCGTCCGCCGGCGTCATTCAGACGCCGCAATGCACCAAGGAGATGTCGTCGGTCGATTCCTCGTTCCAGGAGACGCTCGGCAATCTGCAAAAGAGCGGGCGCAGTGCCGCCGTGCCTTCGGCCCGGTGCGCTGCCTACAAGCACCATATCGAGGTGATGAAAAACGCGAGCGCGATCTTCGCCCGCTGCACCACCGAGCCCGACCGCACCCAGAACATGGCGCAGATGAGCGGCACGATCGCCGACATCAACGACGCGCTAAAAAGCGAGAAGTGCCAGTAAGATCAGCCAAATGCTGATCTCCTGTTGATCTCCCGCGAGTTTCTCGTCCTGGAATGGCTTGTGCGCGGGCCCCCGGCCCGCTAGGCGTTCGCGCCATGGCACCGAATGACCGACAGCCCGTCTCCGACCCGCGGCCCGATCCGCGGCCGTTGAACTGGCTGCACGTCTCGACCTTGATCGCGGTCGCGATCCTTGTCGGCACCGAGCTCGTCGGCGCCTCCTGGGCCGCCGGCTGGGCGATCGGCGGCATTTTCCAGTTCGAGCCGGCGATCAGCCGCGCCTTCGAGATCGGCTTCGGGCTGATTGGCTTTGTCGGCCTCTACTACTTCATGCGCACCGCGATCCGGCACGAATCGATTCGCGGCTAGCTAAAAGCACATTCCGCCGGATTTCCTCAAAGACTGTACGTCGTCGGTCGATTAGACCGAGACCTACGACCTAAAGCTGTGCTGGCATCGACTTTGCGAGGGCGTTGGCATGCGAGCGATGCCATGAGCCTAGACCTTGCGCCGACGCCCCGGCTTCGTTTGCGCCTTGGCGACAGCCGCCACTTTCCATTTAGCGGCAGCTCCGCCAACGCGCTCGTGGGGCCTGGCGCTCTTTTTCTGGTGTGGTGGTTTGCTCAGGCGAGCGGGTTGATCACGGGCCGACTCCTGCCGAGCCCGATCGCAACGCTGGGATCGGTCGTTGAGAACCTCTGGTCGGGCGGCCTTCTCTTCGATCTCGGGCAGACCGTGCTGAGAACGCTGGAAGCCTTCACAATTGCGCTCGCGCTGGGGCTGCCGCTCGGCATCGTCATCGGGTCCAGCCGGCGCGTCTACCGGCAGATCGAGTTTCTGATCGATTTCTTTCGTTCGACGCCGGCGACCGCACTGTTCCCGCTGTTCATGATCATTTTCGGTCTGGGCAACCTTTCCAAGATCGCCGTCGCCGCGTTTTCGGCACTGCTGATCATCCTGTTCAACGTCGCCTACGGCGTGATGAATGCCCGCCCGACTCGAATGCTTGCGGCGCGTGTCATGGGCGCATCGAGGCTGCGTCTGTTTCGCGATGTGACGATCTACGAATCGCTTCCGCAGACATTCGTTGGCATTCGCACCGCGGTTTCCCTTTCGCTGGTCGTCATCATCGTCGCGGAAATGTTCATTGGCTCCGATAACGGGCTCGGCAAGCGCATTATCGATGCTCAAATCACATTCGACATGCCGCAACTCTATGGAACGATTCTGCTCACGGGTGCGCTCGGTTACGGCTTAAATCTGTTCTTCCTTAGTCTCGAAAGCCACCTCATCCATTGGGCGGGGCGCTAGGAGCCTACATGACTATCGGCCTCACACGTCGCGATGTTGCATTTGGCGCGCTCAGCGCCGCCATGCCCGTCTTGCCACTGCGTGCCCAGACGCGCGAGAAGGTGACGATCTCGTGGCTGCCGATCATGCAGACCACTGCGTTCTATGTCGCGCTCGAACGCAAGCTTTTCGACAAAGCCGGCATTGACATCGAGGCTGCGCGCTTTGAAGCGCCGAACCAGATCATCGATTCGCTTGTCTCCGGCCGCGCTGATATGGGCGCTCCCGGCGCAGCCGCGGGGATCACCGTGCTTGCCGAAGAGAAGTTTCCCGGAACGTTCAAGGTGTTCGGATTGCAGGGCGGCAGCATCAAGGTCGACCGCATCAATGACGGGCTGATCGTTGCGCAAAACTCGCCGATTACCGGCTTTGCCGATCTTCGCGGCAAGACGTTGGGCCATCTACCAGGCATCCAGTGGCGTACCATCTCGCGTTACATGGTACGCAAATCCGGGCTAAATCCCGATGGTGACGTGCGTCTCGTCGAGCTCGCAGTTGGTTTGCAGGTGCCAGCGGTCCTTTCAGGAAATGTAGACGCGACGCTTTCGTTGGAGCCCGTCGGCTCGATCGCAACGGCGATGGGCGAAGCCAAGCGCGCCATGACAAATCCGTGTGCCGTCACCATTGCTGATCCCTTCTATTCCGGCGTCGCTGTTCTGACGACGAAATTTCTGAAGGAACGACCCCAAACTGCGCGCAAGGTCATCGAAGTGCTCGATGAGGCAACGAAGATAGCCACCTCGGATTTTATGAGCGTGCGCCCGATTCTGCCGAAATATACGGCCGTCAAACCAGACCAGGTTCAGATCGTCGCGCAGCCTTATCTGCGCGGCTTTGCCGAGCTTGGCGCGGAAGACATCGCCTCATACCAGGCTCTGGTCGATGTCTTTGCGAGCGAGGGCGTGCTGAAAACCCGTATGGACGTGCGTAACGTTGTCCTGAGCCCCGCCGAAATAGGTTACTGACTTGGTCGAGCACGCAACGATTTACACGCCGGCTGCGCAGGACGACAGTATCAGCTTCTCACCTGCGTCTTATGTGACAGCTGGTCTCTCCGATCAGGCGCAGATGAGCGGGACGCCGGGCACGCACATAGTCATTCGCGGCCTGATGAAACGCTTTCAGAACAATCGCATCTATGACGGATTCGATCTCGACCTTCCGCGCGGCAAGATCGTTTCTATCTTCGGACCCAATGGTTGCGGCAAGAGCACCTTGATCAACATGATCGCCGGCATTTTGCCGAGAGACGGCGGCGAAATCCTCGCGGACGGCAAAAGGATTGCCGACATCAAGATCGGATATGTCTTTCAGAATTACCGTGAGGCGCTATTTCCGTGGCTGCGCTCCGTTGACAATATTGCATATCCGCTAAGACTTGCCGGCGTTCATCCCGCTGAACGCAAGCGGCGTATCGACAAGCTGGTCGCCGCTTTTGATCTAAAATTTGACCTGCATTCGTATCCTTATGACCTGTCCGGCGGGCAACAGCAGACCGTGTCGATCATGCGCGCGTTGGTGACCGAGCCGGAGGTGCTGTTTTTGGATGAGCCTTTTTCCGCGCTCGATTACGAGATGACGTTGATCATGCGCGATCAGCTGCAGCATGTGCTGGCCGCCACCGGCACAACGTCGCTCCTTGTGAGCCACGACCTTGAAGAGGCCATTTATCTCGCCGACAAGCTGCTTCTTCTAACGCGGCGGCCGACGCGCGTCGCCGCTTTCCTGAATGTTCCAATCGCTCGGCCGAGAATGCCGGAAACGACAACGGATCCGGCCTTCATCGCGCTCAAGTCCGAGGCGTTGAGCATTTTTCAAGCGGCTGTACGGGGCCTATGAAAGCGACAACGCGGCGGGGATATCACGACATCGGTGGGCGGCCTGCCGGCCCGATCGAGCGACGCGAACTCCCGTTCGAAGATTGGCAGAAGCAATCTGAAGCGCTGCGCGGCATTCTGGAAGCGAAGGGACGCATCGTGTCGCTCGACGAAATCCGGCGCGTTTTCGAGACCTTTGGTCAAGACCTCTACAATTCGCTCGGCTTTTATGAACGCCGAGCCGAGGCCCTGACCCTCCTGCTCGTGGAAAAAGGCATCATCACGTCCGAAGCGATTCGCACGCGCATGGACGAGATCGCTGCGGCACGCGGGCTCGGCGTCGATTATCAGCGTCGCGCATTGTATTCCAAGGCCACATGAGCCCGCGCTTCAACGAAGGCGACAGCGTGCGCATTATCGACCTTGGCAAGCCCGGTCATGTCCGCGTTCCCGTCTATGTGCGCGAAAAGATCGGCGTCGTTGAACGTTGGTGCGGCGCCCACCCAAACCCCGAAGAGCTTGCCTATGGACGTTCGGGTTTGCCGCCGGTCGATTTGTTTCGAGTGCGGCTATGGCAAAGCGACCTTTGGCCGGACTACGACGGCGCTGCCGAGGATACGCTCGATATCGAGGTCTACGACCATTGGCTGGCAGCGGGGGATGCGAGGTTATGATCCGCGCGAGCTCCGTCGAAGAGTCCCAGCCGGTCCGCGAAGGTTTTGAGGGCAGCGCCTATTACGCGCTGATGACGCAGGCCTTGTCGGAAATTCTGCAGGCAAAGAAGCTTGTGACAGAGCGAGAGATCGAGGCGTTCATCGCGGGTTTGGAAGCGCCGCAGCCGGAATGGGGCGCGCACCTGGTCGCGCGCGCCTGGATCGATGGCAAATTCAAGCGCCGGCTCCTGGAGAATGGGCGGGCGGCCGCCGCTGAACTCGGCTACACGATCAAGGAAGCTGAGCTTGTCGTAGTGGAGAACACGCCCGACATCCATAACCTCATCGTCTGTACCTTGTGCTCCTGTTATCCGCGCTCGCTGCTCGGCCAGCCGCCTTGGTGGTACATTTCTAAAGCCTATCGCGCGCGAGCAGTGCGCGAGCCGCGAGCGGTGCTCAAAGAGTTTGGCCTGGAGCTGCCTCCGCATACCAGCGTGCGGGTGCACGACAGCAATGCCGACATGCGGTACCTCGTTCTACCGATGCGGCCTGACAATACGGGGCACTTGATCGAACAGGAGCTTATGGCGCTCGTCAGCCGTGACGCGATGATCGGCACGGCTGCTGTGGGCGCAATCAGCGAGGTCGCGCGACCCGGCTAGAACGCCACCTTCTTGTTCTCGCCCATCTTCGGCGGCTCGCCGGTGAGCGCCGCCTTCGCATAGCCATAGGCGTAGACGACCGTCGCCGAGGGGCTGTCCCAGTATTCCGCCGTGTCCACATCGACGGCGATCAGCACGATATCGCCCTCGTCCGGGCCCTTCGGGAACCAGACGCGGGCCGCCTCGCTCCAGAGATCCTTCACCCGCTTCGGGTCGCGCACGACCTGCGCCTTGCCGGAAAGCGACACGTAATCCTGCTTGCCGGGATGCGAATAGGCGAGCAGCACGTCGCTGCTTTGCGCCAGCTCGTCGAGCTTCGGCGAGCCCTGGCGCGCGAAAAACCACAAGACGCCATCCTTGAAATCGCGGTTCGCCGCGGCCATCGGCCGGGCCGAGAGCTTGTGGCTTCTGTCCTGCGTCACCAGCATGGCGATGCGGATGTCTTTGATGAGGTCCCAGACCTTGTCCCGGTCCTTGCCGCTCGTGCTTATCTCCGTCCTCTGACGGTCGTCAGTGCTCGTCGCCATGTTTGTCTCCTGCTTCGCGCGGACAAACGAGGGCGCGCCGGGATGGTTCCTCACGGCCGAGCCACGCCGCGTGCGCCATCGTGTTTGCGCCGCCCCGGCGGGTTTGCTAGGCCACGCCCATGGAAAAGTTCACGACACTGACGGGCGTCGCCGCGCCGATGAAGATCACCAATGTCGACACCGACATGATCATCCCGAAACAGTACCTGAAGACGATCGCGCGCACCGGCCTCGGCAAGGGCCTCTTCGCCGAGATGCGCTATCGCGAGGACGGCTCGGAAAACCCGGATTTTGTCTTGAACAAGCCGGCCTACCGCAAAGCGCAGGTCATCGTTGCGGAAGACAATTTCGGCTGCGGCTCATCGCGCGAGCATGCGCCGTGGGCGCTGCTCGATTTCGGCATTCGTTGTGTCATCTCGACGAGCTTCGCCGACATTTTCTACAACAATTGCTTCAAGAACGGCATCCTGCCGGTGGTCGTCGCGCCGGAGGATCTGGAGAAGCTGATGGACGACGCCGAGCGCGGCGCCAACGCGACGCTGACGATCGATCTCGAGCGCCAAGAGATTCGCGGGCCCGACGGCGGCGTCGTGAAGTTCGACATCGATCCGCACCGCAAGCATTGCTTGCTGAACGGCCTCGACGATATCGGGCTGACGATGGAGAAGGCTTCCGCGATCGATGCGTTCGAGAAGAAGGCGGCTCAGGCGCGGCCCTGGGCTTAATGTCATTCCCGCGAAAGCGGGAATCCAGGGGCAATCTGCATGAATCGTCTGGATTCCCGATCGCGCGTTCCGCGCGTCGGGAATGACACGCTGCGCTAAGCCGCCTTACTCCGGCGTCCGCGATTGTCGACCGTAACCGGGTTCTCCAGCCACTCGATCTCGCCCGCGCCTTTATATTTCTTGGCGATCATCTCGCGCCATTCCGGCGTGTAGAAGCGCTCGGCCGCTTCGCGCGATTCCCAGAGATAGATGCCGCCGCCTTTGCCGCCGCCGAACACATAATATTTGGTGATCAGGCCGGGCGCGTTCTCGTAAGCCGAGAGATTCTGCTCGTAGAGTTTTCTGGCGTCTTCGAGGGTCGTGCCTTCCGGCAGCGGGAAACGGACGGATGCGATGATCATGGCGGTGTTCCTCCCCATATCCGCGCGAGCTTGGCACAGCCCGCACAGGCTGCAAAGCATGTAGCTTTGGGCTAGTATCGGCTGATGTTTCTCCGACTCATTGCCCTTGCGCTTCTATTC
>JAFAVH010000299.1 GCA_019242655.1 Methylobacteriaceae bacterium | reverse complement strand
TGAACCTCGGCGCGCACGTGGCGCCGCTCGGCATGAAGTTCTATACCGGCGATCAATTCCCCGCCGAATACAAGAACAACATCTTCATCGCCGAGCACGGCTCGTGGAACCGGCACACTTATCAAGGCGCGCGCGTCATGCGCGTGATCGTCGGCCCGGACGGCAAGAACGCGAAGCAGGAAGAATTCGCATCCGGCTGGCTGAAAGGTCCGCAGGATTTCCACGGCCGGCCTAACGACGTCATCGTCGCGAAGGACGGCTCCATCCTCGTGTCCGATGATTGGGCCGGGGCGATCTATCAGATCAGCTATAAGAAGTAAGTTGAGCGCACATCCTCAGCCACATTCCCAGAGGCCGGTGCATTTGGACCCCGGACGCCGCTTCGCGGCTCCGGGGATGTGGCTGCGGAAACTTTGCGCATCAATTGCCGGCGTGCTTGTGCTTGCATGCACGCCAGCTCTCGCACAAGAAGATAGCGCCAAAGCCAAATTTGAGCTGTGCGCATCCTGCCATAACGACAATGGCATCTCGACCGCCGAGAATATCCCCTCGCTCGCCGGACAGACCGATCGCTACGTGCAATGGCAATTGGTGTATTTCCGCTCAGGCACGCGCAAAAGCGAGATCATGAACCCGATCGCGGAAGCTTTGAGCAACGAAGATGTCCGCGACCTCGGCGCTTATATCGCGAAGCTGCAACCGGCCGAACCGGGCGCACCATCGCATCCCGACCTCGTCGAGAAGGGCCGCACGCTTGCGGCGCAAAACCGCTGCGCCGCCTGCCACGGCGAGAAGCTCGAAGGTAACGGCGCTGCGGCACGGTTGTCCGGACAGCGCGAAGATTATCTCTTGAAGGCGCTGCAGAATTTCAAAGCCGGGCAGCGCGTCGGTGGCGGCATGGCTGCAATGGCGGATGTGATTTATCCGCTCACGCCGGACGATCTCCCCGCGCTCGCGGCTTATGCGGCAAGCGTGCGCTGACGCCAGCCCGCGGTGAATCCGTTCTTCCGCTTTCTGCTGCTCTACGCGGCGATGTATGCAGCCTTCGGTCTTGCCTCGCCTTTCACACCCGCATTGCTGCACGAGCGCGGTCTCGGCGTCAGTTCCGTTGGGCTTTTTCTCGGCTTAGGCACTGCAATTCGTGCAATCAGCGCACCGTTGGCCGGACGCGTCGCCGATGGTTTTGCCGCGTTGCGCCCGACTTTGTCGGTCTGCGCGGCACTGGCAGGATTTGCCAGCCTGCTCCTCTTGTTGCCACGCCAACCGTTGCTGCTGCTTGCCATCCTGTTTCTTTATTCGGTGGCGCTCGCGCCGGTCGTGCCGCTGTCAGATGCGCTGGCGCTTGGCGCCGCCAAACCGGATCCCGGCCAAGCAAAACCACACTTCAGTTATGGCTGGGTGCGCGGCACCGGCTCGGCAGCTTTCATTCTGGGCGCGCTTGGCGGCGGACAGGCTATTGCCGGTTTCGGTTTTTCTGCGCTGCTGATCGCCAGCGCGGTCTTGCTTTTCGCGGCCGCGCTCGCTGCCTGGTTCGTACCGGAATTGCGACGCGAGGATCGCTCACCGCAAGACCGCACCGATTTCCGCGCCGGCCTGGCGCTGTTTCAAATTCCCGCTTTCCGGCGCGTGCTTATCATTGCCGCACTTGTGCTTGGCGGACACGCGATGCACGACAACTTCGCCGTCATCCGCTGGCGCGAGGAAGGCATTGACCCGCGCACGATCAGCATCCTGTGGTCGGAATCCGTGGCGGCGGAAGTCATCGTCTTTTTCTTCATCGGCGAGCCGCTGCTGCGACGCATCGGGCCGGCTGCGGCAGCCGCCTTATGCGCCGGCACGGCGACTGTGCGATGGCTCGTGATGGGCGCAACAGCCGCAGTTCCGGCGATGGCTGTGATCGAACCGCTGCACGGGATCACCTTCGCGCTTTTGCACCTCACTTGCATGCGGGTGCTCACCGCCGCCGTGCCGCCACACCTCGCTGCGACCGCCCAGGCTGTGTTTGGAACCGTGGGAGTCGGTCTGGCAACGAGCGCACTTACGCTTGCATCGGGCGAGCTCTATTCGCTGTTCGCCGCACGCGGCTTCTGGGTGATGGCCGCGCTGAGCGTGGTCGCCCTGCCGCTGACCCGCGGGTTACGGGCAGACCCCGGCAGCTGAGCCGTTTCGGCTGCTATTTCGCTTGCATTCGATGGCGATGATGGTTAGATAAATTTCAGTTTCCGTCTCATATGGCTCATGAATTTCATGGGCACCTTTGAGAGTGGGGCCCGCCCGGGACCCGCTCTTTTTTATTACCTGCGGGCCGTGGCGGAAAACGCCCCGGCAGGGTCACGTCTCTGGAATAAGACTGCTTGGATCAGAGTACCACTGTGCATACCGCACAAACCAGCGCGCGCATCGACGGCGCGCTCGAGGAGCCGCGCCTCGTCGAGGAGAGCGGCACCGCAGCGCGCATCGCGCATGTCGCCGCGCCCGTTCTGCAAGGTCTCGGGTTCCGGCTGGTGCGCGTGAAGATCGGCGCGCAGCATGGCACGAACGTGCAGATCATGGCCGAGCGGCCGGACGGCGCGATGTCGATCGAAGATTGCGAGGCGGCAAGCCAAGCGCTTTCGCCGGTGCTCGATCTCGAAGACCCGCTCGCACAGGAATACCGGCTCGAAATGTCCTCGCCCGGGATCGATCGGCCGCTGGTCCGATTGTCGGATTTCCGTCGCGCCATCGGACATGAGGCGCGTGTTGAACTTGCGGTGCCGGCCGCAAACGGACGCAAGCGCTTTCGCGGCATCATCGTCGATGTGGATGGCATGGAGATCGCGAATGCGATCTTGCTTCTCGATGTGAACGATCCTGCGCCCGATGAGGAAAAGCGCGTGCGGCTTCCTTTGCGCGACCTCGACGAAGCCAAGCTCGTCCTGACCGACGCGCTGATCCGCGCGGCGCTGAAGGCCGGCAAGGCGGCGCTCGAATTGCCCGCGGACGAAGACGGCGCCGAGACAGTCATCCCGCCGCGTGGGCCCGGCCGTTTTTCGGCACGCAAGGGAAACAAACCGAAACGCATGGTGCCTGCCGGCGTGCAGGCATCGCGAAAGAAATCAGGCGGACCGCCACAAGCCGACGGCCGCAAGCCTTTTATCAAGCTAGGAGACTCTCATGGCGATTAGCGCCAACAGGCTCGAACTCTTGCAGATCGCGGACGCGGTCGCGCGCGAGAAATCGATCGATCGCTCCATCGTGATCGAATCGATGGAAGAGGCGCTGCAGAAAGCAGCGCGTTCCCGCTACGGGCAGGAAACCGAGGTTCGTGCCGAAATAAATCCGAAGACCGGCGAAGCGCGCTTTTCGCGGCTCCTGCTCGTGACCGATAGTGTCGAGAATGACGCGAAGGAGATTTCGCTCACCGATGCGCGCAAGCGCAATCCCGCTGCCGAAATCGGCGACTGGATTTCCGAGACGCTGCCGCCTTTCGATTTCGGCCGCATCGCTGCTCAATCGGCGAAGCAGGTCATCGTGCAGAAGGTGCGCGAGGCCGAGCGCGACCGCCAGTACGAAGAGTACAAGGATCGCATCGGCGAGATCATCAACGGCGTCGTCAAACGCGTCGAATACGGCAACGTGATCGTCGATCTCGGCCGCGGCGAGGCGATCATCCGCCGCGACGAGATGATTCCGCGCGAATTGTTCCGTCCGGGCGATCGCGTGCGCGCCTATGTCTATGACGTCCGCCGCGAGCAGCGCGGGCCGCAGATTTTCCTGTCGCGCACGCATCCGCAATTCATGGCAAAGCTCTTCCGTCAGGAAGTGCCGGAAATCTACGACGGCATCATTGAGGTGAAGTCGGTTGCGCGCGACCCAGGTTCGCGGGCCAAGATTGGTGTCGTCTCGCGCGATTCCTCGATCGATCCGGTGGGCGCCTGCGTCGGTATGCGCGGCTCGCGCGTCCAAGCCGTCGTCAACGAGCTGCAGGGCGAGAAGATCGATATCATCCCGTGGTCGCCGGATGCGGCAACCTTCATCGTCAACGCGCTTCAGCCGGCGGAAGTCGTGAAGGTCGTGCTGGACGAGGATTCCTCGCGCATTGAAGTTGTCGTGCCCGATGACCAGCTGTCCCTGGCGATTGGCCGGCGTGGCCAGAATGTGCGCCTTGCGTCCCAGCTCACCGGCTGGGATATCGACATTCTGACCGAAGCGGAAGAATCGGAGCGTCGGCAAAAGGAATTCATCGAGCGCACCAATACGTTCATGCAGGCGCTCGACGTGGACGAGGTCGTCGGGCAATTGCTCGCCTCCGAAGGATTCCGCTCGATCGAGGAACTCGCGTTCGTCGACACCTCGGAACTCGCCGGCATCGAGGGTTTCGACGAGGATACGGCGCAGGAAATCCATTCGCGCGCGCAGAATTATCTGGCCCGCATCGAGGCCGAGAACGACGAACGCCGTCGCGAACTGGGCGTCGCGGACGAACTGAAAGATATCGAGGGCGTCACGACTGCGATGCTGGTGAAGTTTGGTGAGAACGATGTGAAGAGCGTCGAAGACCTTGCCGGCTGCGCCACCGACGATCTTGTGGGCTGGACCGAGAAGAAGGACGGCGAGACGACCAATCACTCGGGCTTCCTCGACGGGTTCGATCTGTCGCGTGAAGAGGCGGAAGCAAT
>JAFAVH010000311.1 GCA_019242655.1 Methylobacteriaceae bacterium | reverse complement strand
GATTGTCCTTGCTTGTCTAGGCCGAAAAAGGCGGGCAGAGGGCTTGGTGCACGCGTGTAGGTGGATCAGAGTTGAAGCGGATTTTGGCGTGCGTCAAGCGAATGCGCCTTGTCACTTAGAGGAGGAGCCGTGGCCGACATTCGCGTTATCTGCGCCATCGGCCAGCGTGGTCAGCTCGGCCTCCACGGGCGTCTGCCATGGGAAGGCAATACCGAGCCGGATTATGTCGCCGATGTTGCGCGCTTCTTCGAACTATCGCGGGGCCATGTGCTGCTTGTCGGACCGCGGACGTATGCATCGGTTCCCGCCTTCGCTTTCGAGGATCGCACCATTGTCGAGATCCGCTCGTCGATGCGGCCGCAAGATGTGATCGAGAAATATGCGGGGCGCGTGATCATCGTCGGCGGCGGGCCGCCGGTCTACGCCGCCTATGCTCCGCTTATCCGTCATTGGGACATCAACCGGCTACCTTATGATGGCGAGGCGGATCGCTGGTTCGATCCGCAATGGCTTGTGGCTTCGCGAGACTGAAATGCGTCCGAACGAACGGCTGACTTATTCCCCGATCCCCGAACGCCCGCCATTGCGTCTGCCTGGCGGCGCGAAGCTCGCGGTGTGGATCATCGTCAATGTCGAGGAATGGGACATCAACCAGACGATGCCGCGAACGGTGCTGAGCCCACCGGCCGGCGGCTCACCGATGCCCGACATCCCGAATTGGGCCTGGCACGAATACGGCAATCGCGTCGGCTTCTGGCGCATGCTCGAAGTGTTCGACCGCTTTCGGCTTCCGGTGGTGCTCGCGATCAACGGTTCCGCGATCTCGGCTTACGAGCCGATCGCGCGGGCGGCGCATGAGCGCAAATGGGAGTTCATCGGCCACGGCTTTTCGCAGAAGAATATGCAAAAGGTCGAGAACGAGGCCGAAGATATCGCCAAAACCTCGAAGGCGATTGCCGACTTCACCGGCCGGCCCCCGCGCGGCTGGTTAGGCCCAGGTCTCACGGAGACGTGGAATACGCCCGATCTCCTGGTGGAGGCCGGATACGAATATGTTTGCGACTGGGTGCTCGACGACCAGCCGACTATACTGAAGACGCGCACGAAACCGATCGTCAACATTCCCTATACGCAGGAATGCAACGACGTCGCGATGATGTTGATCCAACATCATAAAGCGTCGGAATATTACGATCGCGCCGGCGATCAATTCGAGCAGCTGATGCAGGATGCGCGGGATTCTGCGCGTGTGATGGCGCTTGTCGTCCATCCCTACATCATGGGCGCGCCGCACCGGCTGAAATATTTCCGCAAAGTGCTGGAGAAGATCACCGCGCAAGAAAGCGTGATCTTCTGGACCGGCGAGCAGATTCTGGATTGGTATCGGAGCGCGTGCGCTCGGTCGACAGCCGCCTAATGCAACGTGGCGCTCGCCGGACGCACGGGACGCGTTTTCGGCGTGGGCGCGGGACGCGGTTGCTGTATCGGCGCCGGCGGCGTTTCGCTGAAGAGTTCCGCGAGCTTCTCCGTCATCGCCCCGCCGAGCTCTTCCGCATCGACGATCGTCACTGCGCGACGATAATAGCGCGTGACATCGTGACCGATCCCAATCGCGATCAGCTCGATCGGCGAGCGGGTCTCGATTTCATCGATGATGCCGCGCAAGTGGCGCTCAAGATAATTGCCGGGATTGACCGATAAGGTGGAGTCGTCGACAGGGGCGCCGTCGGAAATCATCATGAGAATGCGCCGCTGCTCGGAGCGGCCGAGCAGCCGCTTATGCGCCCAATCGAGCGCTTCGCCGTCGATATTTTCCTTGAGCAGTCCCTCGCGCATCATCAGGCCGAGATTCTTGCGCGCACGCCGCCACGGCGCATCGGCGGATTTGTAAATGATGTGCCGCAGATCGTTGAGACGGCCCGGCGCCGGCGGCTTGCCCGCCTGCAACCAGGCTTCGCGCGACTGGCCGCCCTTCCAGGCGCGCGTCGTAAACCCAAGTATTTCGACTTTGACGCCACAGCGCTCGAGGGTGCGTGCCAAAATGTCGGCGCAGGTTGCCGCAACCGTGATCGGGCGCCCGCGCATCGAGCCTGAATTGTCGAGAAGCAGCGTCACGACCGTGTCGCGGAAATCCATATCGCGTTCGCGCTTGAACGACAGCGGTTGCTGCGGATCGATGACGATGCGCGACAAACGCGCTGGGTCGAGCATGCCTTCTTCGAGGTCGAATTCCCACGAGCGATTCTGCTGTGCCATGAGGCGGCGCTGCAACCGGTTGGCAAGCCGCGCGACGATCGAGGAAAGATTCTGCAATTGCTTGTCGAGATAAGACCGCAGCCGCTCGAGTTCTTCCGGCTCGCAAAGATCTTCTGCGTGAATCACTTCGTCGAAGCGCGTCGTGAATGCCTTGTATTCAGGCCCGCGCGCCTCATTGCTGCCGAGCGGCGGTCGCTGTCCCTCGGCGGAATCTTCGGCGTCCGCACCTTCCGTCTCGTCGGGGAATTCGCCGGCAGGCGCATCGGCGGCTTCGCTGGCGCCTTCCTCCATCGACTGATCGGACTCGGCCTTCTCCATCTGAACGGGCTCGCCGGCATGATCCTGCTCGCCTTCGCCGTCCTGCTCGCTGTCGGAATCTTCGGGGCGATCGACGCCCTCATCTTCGCTTTCCTCGCTGTCGCTCGAGGATTCGTCCGCCATGTCGAGCGAGGCGAGCAGCTTATGAACGAGCTTGCCGAAATCCCGCTGGTTCTCGATCGAGCGGCTGAGTTGGTCGAGATCGGCGCCGGCGCGCTCTTCGATCCATGTTCGCCAAAGATCGACGACCTTGCGCGCATCCTTCGGCGGTGCGCTGCCGGTCAGCCGCTCGCGCACGATCATCGCCACTGCATCTTCAATCGGCGCGTCGCTACGATCGGATACGTCGCCAAGATTGCTGCGGTGGTAACGGTCGTCGAGCATCGCGCTCAAATTGCTGGCGACACCTTCCATTCGCCGCGCACCGATCGCCTCGACACGCGCCTGCTCGACTGCGTCAAATACACTGCGCGCTGCAGAACCCTGCGGCACGAGCCGTCGATGCACTTCGTTGTCGTGGCAGGCGAGGCGGAGCGCCATCGCATCGGCGTGGCCGCGCACGATGGCAGTGTCGCGCGCGCTCAATTTGCGCGGTGGCTCCGGAAGGCGCGCTTTGGCAGCCGCGCCCGAGCCGATCAGTGCCGGCTTTTCCGCCGCAAAAGTAACCTCAAGTTCGGGCGTGCGTGAAAGCGCGCGCATGCACCCGGCCACCGCGCGCTTGAACGGTTCCTGCGGTGCTTCCTTCGGCGAGGGCGGCTTACGGTTGGAATTCACGTGGGCTTAGTTATGTCAGCACGACATTGATCGCACTTTCGGGCAATTCATGCCCGAAGCAACGTTGATAGAATTCCGCGACGAGCGCGCGCTCGAGCTCGTCGCACTTGTTCAGGAATGTGAGCCGGAACGCGAAACCAATATCGCCGAAAATCTCGGAATTTTCGGCCCAGGTGATCACCGTGCGCGGGCTCATCACGGTCGAGAGATCGCCGGCGATGAACGCGTTGCGCGTCAAGTCGGCGACGCGCACCATCTTGCCGATCGTCTCCTTGCCTTGCTTTGTGGTTTGGAACGACTTCACCTTCGCCTGGACAATCTCGACTTCGCGATCGTGCGGAAGGTAATTCAATGTCGCGACGATCGACCAGCGGTCCATCTGCCCTTGATTGATCTGCTGCGTGCCGTGATAAAGGCCGGACGTGTCGCCGAGGCCGACCGTGTTCGCCGTCGCAAACAGCCGAAAAGCCGGATGAGGGCGAATAACGCGGCTCTGATCGAGCAGCGTCAGCCGGCCCGATACTTCGAGCACGCGCTGAATGACGAACATGACGTCGGGCCGTCCTGCATCGTATTCGTCGAAACAGAGTGCGACGTTGCTTTGCAGCGCCCACGGCAAGATGCCGTCGCGGAACTCGGTAACCTGCTTGCCGTCCTTGAGCACGATCGCGTCCTTGCCGACGAGGTCGATGCGCGAAATGTGGCTGTCCAAGTTGACGCGCACGCAGGGCCAGTTGAGGCGCGCGGCGACCTGCTCGATATGCGTAGATTTACCGGTGCCGTGGTACCCGGTGATCATGACGCGGCGATTGCGGGCAAACCCGGCCAGGATGGCCAGCGTCGTTTCGCGGTCGAAGATGTAATCGGGGTCGAGGTCGGGCACGTGCTCGTCGGCCTTGGCATAGGCCGGAACTTCGAGATTGGACTCGATCCCGAAGACTTGCCGGACCGAGACCTTCATGTCGGGCAGCAATGTCGGCCGATCGGCCGGGGCTTTAGAGACTTGCATTCATCCTCCGCTGCCGCGCCGGCAGGCGCGGGCGACCTTCAAAACAGACCTGGGCGGAACGCCGCCGGGCAGAAAACGTGCCAGACCTCAGGCGATCTTGACCGATTTCAGATGATTATAGGCGCGGATGATCTCGCGCAATTTGTCCTCGGACGAGCGATCCCCGCCATTGGCGTCCGGGTGTAGCCGTTTGACGAGGTCCTTGTAGCGGGACTTGATCGTTGCGGAGTCAGCGTTCTCATCGAGTCCTAGCGTTGCCAACGCTTTGGTGGCGGCCAAGCCATAGCGTGGCTGTTTGGCCTCCGGCCGGGCGCGGTGCGAACGCGATCGGAACAAGCCGAGCGGGTCGGAGAAGCTTTTGGCATCAGCGGGGTCCTCTCGGAAGCTCCGCCCGGCGCGGTTGACCCCCATGCTCCAGGTCGGCCGGTGCCCGACGAGATCGTCCCTCTGAAAGCGGGCAATTGCGTCGTCGGTCATCCCATTGAAATAATTGTAGGACGCGTTGTACTCGCGGACGTGATCGAGGCAGAAGCAGAAATATTGCCCTTCGCGCAAGCGGCCCATCGGCGCGCGGAACTCACCGACCGCGTCGCATCCGGGATAGTTGCAGGGCACACGATCTTCGCGCGGCTCGTCGCGCTGTTCCGGCTTGACCCTGATGCGGTCGAACAAGGGTGAGTTCAGGTCCATCGATGAATCATTATGGTCGAGATGTGGACGGCCGCAAGGCAGGGAGCATATTCCGATCTCGGTGCGTATTGATGACGCATCATCCAAGAGAGTGAGCCAAATGAATGCTGCATCGGGACCCGTTGCCAAACGGATAAGGGAGAAGCTCGAGAAAGCGCTCGCGCCGCAAAAACTGGAGGTGATCGACGAATCGCACCTTCATGCCGGGCATGCCGGCTCACGACCGGGCGGCGAAACTCACTTCAGGGTTAAGGTGGTAGCTCAGAGCTTCTCCGGCAAGAGCTTGGTCGAGCGCCACCGCAAAGTGAACGAGGCGCTTGCCGACGAGCTGAAGCCGGATGGCGTACATGCATTGGCGATCGAAGCGCACGCACCGAATGAGTGAAAGCTAAACCGCATTTGGAGTTGGCAATCGCGCACCTGCGGTGCGCACGCACGTCTCGCATGTTGCGCCCATCAGGAGATGCGCGGTCCGGCGCCGACGATTTCATCCCGCGATAATTGCGCGGCCAATGCACGCAAACCTTCGCGATAGGTCGGATAGGTCAGCCTGACGCCGAGCTCCTCCTTCATCCGGCGGTTGGAGACGCGCTTGTTCGACGAATAGAAAGATCGTGCCATCGGCGTGAGATCGGCGCCGTCGAATGGCGTTTCCGGCGGAGGCGTCATACCGAGAAGCTCGGCGCCGTACGCGATGACGTCCTGCGGCGGTGCAGGTTCATCATCGGTGACGTTGAAGATGCCGCCCGGTGCATCCGTTGCAAAGGCCGCCTCTATTGCGCGAGCGATATCTTCGACATGAATGCGATTGAACACTTGCTGCGGCTTCACGATGCGGCGCGCCTTACCCTCGCGTAGATTGACGAGCGCATTTTGTCCGGGCCCGTAAATGCCGGCAAGGCGCAAAATCGTGAGCCTTTTGCCGGCGCGCTGAGCGAGTGCGATCCACTGTTGCTCCGCAGTGACACGCGCGCGATTGCGGACCGAATTGGGCTCTAAGGGCGCGGCTTCATCGATCCAGGCACCGTTTGCGTCGCCATAGACGCCGATTGTGGAGAGATAGACGATCTGTTCGAGGCCCGGCGCGCGGGCGATCGTCTCGGCGAAATGGACGTGCACAGGATCGCCGGATTCGCTTGGCGGAATCGAAATCAGCAGGCGGGTTGCAGACGCGACACGTGATTCAATCGCCACATCCATTGCTGCTGCGTCGAAGACAAGCGCCTCAATGTTAGCGTGTGAGGCTTGAATCCGTTGAGCTTTGTTTAAGCTACGCACCGTCCCCACGATACGCTCGCTCGCGGTGCGGGTTGTCAGGTAGTGCATGGCCGAGTAGCCGAGACCCAAGATGAAAAGGCTCAAGCGGCGATCTCGCCTTGCAACTCTTGTGAGTTCGCCAATGCGCCAAGCTCTTCGTCCCATTCGGCGTGCACGGTTTCGTCGGATTCGTTGATCGCGTGCGACTGCGCGAGCGAACGAAACTCTTCCGCGCTCAGCAATCTTGCCAGCGACCAGACCGCCATGCCGCGTACTAGCGGCGAATCATGCGTGAGTTTTGCTTTCGCGACTGGCACAAGCGCCGGGTCACCGGAATTGCCGATCGCGATCAGCACGTTGCGCAGAAAACGCGTGTAGCCGGTGCGCTTGATCGGCGAGCCGGCGAAGAATGCGCGAAACGCCGTATCGTCGAGCGACGCCAGCATCGCGAGGCGCGGCGCGATGAGATCGTCGCGCGCCTGCAATTTTGTTTCCTGTCCCATCGCGGCGAATTTGTTCCAGGGGCAAACGGCGAGACAATCGTCACAGCCATATATGCGATTGCCGATTGCGGCGCGGAACTCGCGGGCAATCTGGCCGCGATGCTCGATCGTCAAATATGAGATGCAGCGCCGCGCATCGAGCCGGTATGGCGCCGGAAAAGCTTGCGTCGGACAAATGTCGAGGCAGGCGCGGCACGTCCCGCAATGATCGGCTTCGGCCGTGTCAGGCGCGAGATCGAGAGTGGTGAAAATCGAGCCGAGAAAGAGCCAGGACCCGAACTCGCGTGACACGAGGTTGGTGTGTTTGCCCTGCCAGCCAATTCCCGCTGCGGCTGAGAGCGGCTTCTCCATGACCGGTGCTGTATCGACGAACACTTTCACGTCCGCGTCCATTACGCCGCCGCGTTTGGCCTCAGCTATCAACCAGGACGCAAGCTGCTTCAGCTTGCCCTTGATCAAGTCGTGGTAATCGCGATGCCGTGCATAGACCGAGATGTTGCCTTCGCCTCTGTCAGGCGGAGCCGCGAGGGGATCGACTTCCGGCCCATAATTCATCCCGAGCATGATGATTGAGCGGACATCAGGCCAGAGTTCGCGCGGGTTTGCTCGGCGCGGCGCGTTCGCCGCCATCCAGTCCATGTTGCCGTGCGCACCCTCGCTGAGCCACTTGGCGAGCTGCTTCGGCGCCTCGATGATCGCGTCCGGTGCGGCCACCCGGCAGACGGCGAAGCCGAGCTCGCGTGCTTTGGCGGCCAGCTGTTCTTTCAGAAGTCGAGGTCGGCGTAGACCGGGGCCGGGGTGACGCCGGGCAGACGATCGGCCAGCAGCGGCCGGAAGCCGGGGCGCGACTTCATCCGCTGATACCAGTGCTTGGCCGCCTCGTCTTCGTCCCATGGCACGTCGCCCAAGAAATCCACGCAGGAAAGATGCGCCGCGGCCGCCAGATCTGCGTAGGTCATCCGCTCGCCGGCAAGCCAGTTCCGGCGCCCGATGAGGTAGCCGATATAGCGCAGATGATAGCGGATGTTCGAGCGCGCCGCGCGGAGGAGGTCCATGTCGGGCGCGCCGCCGCCACGATCGGCCGGCATGAAGCGCTTATATATCTTCTCCGTCACCGACCAGTCCGAGACTTCGGCGAAGAATTTTCGGTTGAACCAGTCGAGGAGCCGGCGGACCTCGATGCGCGAGGCGGTTTCGGTCGGCAGGAGGCGGCGGCCGTCCAAAGCCGCGCCCGAGGTCTCGTCGAGATACTCGGCGATCACGTTCGGGCCGGGCACGACGAGCCCGTCTTCGTCGACCAGCACGGGGGTGCGGCCTGCGGGGTCGAGTGCCAGGAACTCGGTGCGCCGCTCGTGCACGCGTTCTTCGACGAGCGCTGGCTCTATTCCGTGTTCGGCGAGCGCCAGGCGGATGAAGCGAGAATGCGGGTCGAGCGGATGATGATAGAGAAGCGGCATTCGAGTCGGATCGGCTCGGCATAGTGCCGGCCGAAGCGCTCGGCCGAATCGTGGCGGGGGCCAGTCATAGGCGCGCATTCCTCCTCGGACAAGCTCAGCTTTGCCGCAGCCGGGCAGGGCGAACCGTCGCTGCAGCCATTGGACTTTGCCGATCTTCCGGGCTTCGCCAACGACGATCCCGGTCCGGCTCTCGTCGCATTCCGGCGATCTGCCGAAGCGATTGTGATGCAAGCCGCGCCATTGCGTGCCGGGCTGCCGCCCAATGCCGCACTGATCGCCGCGGCCGAGGCGGCGATGCGTCTCGACAATGTGTCGAGCGACGCAGCCCGCGCCTTTTTCACCACCCATTTCCGTCCGCATCGGATCGCGGCAGGTCCGGCTTTCTTCACCGGCTATTTTGAGCCGATTGTCGTTGGCTCGCGCGTGCGCTCCGCCGCGTTCGATGCCCCGATCCTCGCGCGTCCGATCGATCTCGTGACCTTGCCGGCCGGTCAGCCGCTTTCCGGCCCGGAAGGGCCTTTGCAATCCGCGTTGCGTGTTCCGGATGGTAATCTTGTGCCGTGCCCCGATCGCGCGGCGATTGAAGCCGGCGCGCTCGATGGCCGCACAACTCCGATCGTATGGCTCCGCGACCCCGTTGAAGTGTTCATCATCCAGGTGCAGGGCTCGGCGCGCGTGCAATTGCCGGACGGCCGCATGCTGCGTCTCTCCTATTCAGGGCGTAACGGCTGGCCCTACACCTCGATCGGCCGCATCCTCATCGAAGACGCGCATATTCCCGCGGCGGAAATGTCGCTGGCGCGGCTGAAAGAATGGATTCGCCAGAACGGCCAGAAGATCGGGCAGCCGGGCCGCGCGCTGATGCAGCGCAACCGATCCTATGTGTTCTTCCAGGCGGAAGAGATGAGCGGCGATGCGCCCGGGCCGATCGGTGCGCAGGGCGTGAACCTGACACCTTGGCGATCAATCGCCGTCGATCGCGCGACCTGGCCCTATGGCTTGCCGTTCTGGATCGATGCCGATCTGCCGTGGCACGAACCGACGCCGACGTCTTTCCGGCGGCTGATGATCGCGCAAGATACCGGCTCGGCCATTGTCGGGCCGAAGCGCGTCGACCTTTATGTTGGCTCGGGCGATGAGGCGGGGCGAATCGCCGGCGGTTTTCGTCACAACGGCGAGATGATCGTGCTGCTGCCAGTCGAAGACTCGCCGTGAAGGAGAAGCCGAAGCCGCGTGCTTCGGGGCCGCGCCGGCTGACGATCTCCGAGCTGAAATTATGGCGCAGTGTCACGGAAAACGTCGTGCGGCGCAGCGGCGTGCCGCAGCTGCCTGAACTCGCAGAAGAGCAGAGCCCATCCGCGCCGCCGTCAGTTCATGAGTCTGCGCAGGTTGGCATCACTTCCAAGCCTTCGAAGAAAAGTGCGCCGCCACTCGCGCCGTTGGAAACGCGCTTGCGGCAGCGTCTCGCGCGCGGCCGTCTCGCGGTGGAGGACACGCTCGATCTCCACGGCTATCGACAAGAGGAAGCGCATCGCGTCTTGCGCAATTTCCTCATTCGGGCGCAGGCGCGCGGCGCTAAACTCGTGCTGATCGTCACCGGCAAGGGACGCGCCGCCGCGGAGCCGGGCGTGCTCCGCCGTGCCGTGCCTTTGTGGTTGGAGGCCGCCGATCTGCGCTCCGTGGTCATCGGTTTCGGCGAGGCGGCGCCGACGCATGGCGGTTCGGGCGCGCTTTACGTCAGGCTGCGACGGAAGGAGCGCAAAGGCGCCCATCCTTGACGCATCGGATTGACGGTGCAACAGCAACTCATCTTCCAACAGCATTGGAACACATATGCCCGCTGCAACTTATGACGTGCTCGGGATCGGCAACGCGATCGTCGACATTCTCATGCATGCCGACGACGATATGCTCGTTGCGCACGATCTGCACAAAGGCTCGATGCAGCTCGTCGACGAGGCGCGCATCGAGTTGCTTCAAGCGGCGGGCAGCAAGCCGGCTTTCGTTTCCGGCGGTTCGGCCGCAAACACGATTGTCGGTCTTGCGCGGCTCGGTTGCCGCAGCGCCTTCATTGGCAAGGTCAAAGCGGATCAGGCCGGCGATGCATTCACCCATGACATCCGCGCTGCCGGCGTGCATTTCACCACGCCCGCCGCACGCGACGGCGCGGCAACCGCGCGCTGCCTGATTTTCGTGACGCCGGACGGTCAGCGCACGATGAACACATATCTCGGTGCGTCGCAGGCGCTTTACGAAACCGATGTCGAGCCGGCGCTCGTGACCGGCTCGAAGATCATCTACCTCGAAGGCTATCTCTGGGATCCGCCGCACGCGAAGCAGGCGTTCCTCCGCGCCGCGAAACTCGCCCACGAGGCCGGCCGCAAGGTCGCGCTGAGCCTGTCCGACTCGTTTTGTGTCGATCGCTATCGCGACGAGTTCATCGATCTCGTGCGGAGCCGCTCTGTCGACGTCTTATTCTGCAATCAAAGCGAGCTGCATTCGTTGTACCAAACCGCCGACCTCGACACGGCCCTGCTCGCATTGCGCAAAGAGAACGTGCTCGCCGTGGTGACGCGTTCCGAAGAAGGCTGTCTGGTCATTGCGTCTGGCAACACATACGAAGTTCCAGCCGCGCCGATCGAACATCTCGTCGATACGACCGGCGCCGGCGATCTCTTCGCGGCTGGCTTCCTTGCTGGTCTCGCGCGCCAGCGCGATTACGAAACCTGTGCGCGGCTTGGCGCGCTCGCGGCAGCGGAAGTGATCCAGCATATTGGCGCGCGGCCGGTCGCCGATCTGAAGCAGCTTGCTACAAAGAGCGGCTTGCTCGGCTAATCATTCGCGACATATGCGCGTCTCGCCGCGAAGTGACGGCTTCTCGATGCAGTACGTGTTCCAATATTGCTGGCCGCCGGCAGTCTCGCGCAATCTCGGCGCGGGATCGTGCATCCGACCGGACGGGCGCACATAATCGTCACACGAAGACCAGCGATAGGCGTGTTGCGCAAATGCGGATGTCGACATCGATACGGCAACCGCGAGAGCCGGAATCAGGCAGCGCATTCAAACCTCCGGACCGGAGCTCAGACCGCCCTGGATATAGAAAAGAGTTCTCTCAGGAGAAGGGCTCTTCCGCGCCTTCCGGCAACGGCACCTCGAAGGCGCAGATCGTCATCGAAATCAGCCCATAATAGCCGAGGATGCCGACAAGATCGACGAGCGCGCGTCGTCCAAGCACGCGCTCTGCTTCTGCATAGGTCTCCGGCGCGACGCGATGCGTGGTCAGCAATTCGTGCGCGAACGAATAGACGCAACGCTCGTCATCGCGCGCGAATTCCGGCGTCGCTCCACGGCGGATTTCTTCGATCAGGCCCGCCGAGAGGCCCGTGTCTGCGGCGATCGGCGCATGCACGTGCCATTCGAACCCGGCGCGCCAAAATGCGCCGGTGATCAGGATCGCGAGTTCCGATAGGCGCGGCTCGAGCGAGCTGCCGTAGCGGCAGAAGGCGCCGAGCGCCTGCGCGCGGTCGGCGAGCGTCGGCGAATTCAGCCAGACACGCAGCGGACCCTGCACGACGCCGCGCGGGCCCGCGACGATCGCCTCATAGACGCGCTTGCCGTCCTCATCGAGTGCGGCGGGATCGATATCGGGCAGGCGCGGCATGGTTGCTCCTCGAACGCTGATGGATGGATCGGGCGAAAACATATCGTCTTCGCATGAGAAGCGCGAACCGGACCGAAGCTTGCGTCGCGCCTGTCCGAGCGCGGGACCGTGATCCTGCGCGCGGTCGGAAAGATTTTCGGTCTTGCCGGGCTCCGCCGCGGGTTCGCGATGCCTCGGGCGCCATCGCCCGTCGCGCCCGGCGAGCGGCTTGGTTGCGCAGGCATTCGCGTGCACCATTTTGACGAGCGCCCGAATGAGCTACGCTCTGCACTGGGATCGGATGAAGCGTGAGGGCACCTATCCGCCACGCTTCGCAAGCCGGCCGGCATAAGTGGACTTGAAAGTCCGCGGAAAATAAATGGGGAGAGACCAAGAATGGCGTCGCCATACGATACCGATCTCGATCGTAATCCTGCGAACCATCAGCCGCTGACACCGCTCATTTATCTCTCCCGTGCCGCTCACGTTTTCCCGGATCACACCGCGATCGTGCACGGCGACCTTAGGCGCACATATCGCGATTTCTACAAACGCTCCCGCCAACTCGCATCAGCGCTGTCGAAACGCGGCATCGGGCGCGGCGATACTGTATCGGTAATGCTCGCCAACACGCCGGCCATGCTCGAATGTCATTACGGCGTGCCAATGTGCAAAGCCGTGCTCAACACGTTGAACACGCGTCTCGATGCGGCGATCCTCGCCTTCACGCTCGATCATGCCGAGACGAAAGTGCTGATCGTCGATCGCGAGTTTTCCTCCGTGATCAAAGAAGCCCTTGCAAACGCGAAAGCGAAGCCGCTCATCATCGACTACAACGATCCTGTCTATGATGGACCCGGCGAGCGGCTGGGCGAAATCGAATACGAGACGTTAGTCGCGGAAGGCGACCCAAATTTCGAATGGACGATGCCGGACGATGAGTGGGACGCGATCTCGCTCAATTACACGTCGGGTACGACCGGTGATCCGAAGGGCGTTGTCTATCACCATCGCGGCGCGCATCTGCTGGCGCTTGCCAACGTGGTGACCGGCGCGATGTCACGCCATCCCGTTTATCTCTGGACATTGCCGATGTTCCATTGCAACGGCTGGTGCTTCCCCTGGTCGATCAGCGTCATGGCGGGCACGCACGTGTGCCTGCGTCAGGTGCGCGCCGGCTTGATGTACCAGCTCATGGCCGATCATGGTGTTACGCATCTCTGTGGCGCGCCGATCGTCATGTCGATTCTCCTGAATGCTTCGGATACGGAGAAGAAGCCGCTGCCGCAACGCGTCGAATTCTTCACCGCTGCCGCGCCGCCACCGGAGGCCGTCCTCGCCGCGATGAAGGCGAACGGCTTTAACGTCACGCATCTTTATGGGCTGACCGAAACTTACGGGCCGGCGGCGGTCAACGAATGGCACCGCGGTTGGGACAAGCTCGATGCCGCGGAGCAGGCGGCGCGCAAAGCGCGTCAAGGCGTTCGCTACGTGACCCTCGAAGACCTTGACGTGAAAGACCCCGGCACAATGGAGAGCGTGCCTGCAGACGGCGAAACGATGGGCGAGGTCATGTTCCGCGGCAACGTCGTGATGAAGGGTTATCTCAAGAATAAAGCCTCGACCGATGCCGCTTTCGCCGGCGGTTGGTTCCATTCCGGCGATCTCGGGGTGAAACATCCCGACGGGTACATCCAGCTGAAGGATCGCTCGAAGGACATCATTATCTCGGGCGGCGAGAACATCTCGTCGATTGAAGTCGAGGATGCGCTTTACAAGCACCCCGCGGTGCAAGCAGCGGCTGTCGTTGCCAAACCAGACGACAAGTGGGGTGAGACTCCCTGCGCCTTTGTTGAGTTGAAGCCGAACGAATCAGTTTCCGAGGAAGAGATCATCGTCTGGTGCCGCGATCAGCTCGCCCGTTACAAGGTGCCTCGTCATGTCGTGTTCGGCGATCTGCCGAAAACGTCGACGGGGAAAATCCAGAAATTCGTCTTGCGCGAGCGTGCGAAAGAAGCCTGATATCAAGATCTTGCTTCCGTCATGATGCATTCCCGCAACAGTAAGTGACCGCCACGAGAAGTTTCGTGGTTAAGCGTTAGGGTTAAGTGTCATTTAAGACATTACGGCGAAAGTCCGATCGTTCGCATTATCTGGCACGCATCGCGGCCTGCAGAACGAGGGGATGATCTCATGGGCAAGCGTATAGCCCTTATTTTCGCGGCAGCGGTCGCCATCGGCACCGGTCCCGCCATTGCGGCGGACCTTCTGCCGCCTCCGCCACCGGTTGAAGCGCCGTTTTTGCCTGCGGCCGATTTTTCCGGCTGGTATCTTCGTGGTGATGTCGGCGTCGGCTGGACGCAACTGACCGATATGCGCTCGACCTTCGCGCCGGGCTCTGTCGTACCGGGCTTCCAGATCGATCACGCCAAGCTCGATGATTCGTTCCTGATCGGCGCGGGCGTCGGTTATCAGTGGAACAACTGGGTGCGCTTCGACGTGACCGGCGAATACCGTTCGCATCTCAATTTCATTGCGACCGAGAGCTTCGCCAACACATTTGGCATAGTCGGCTGCGGCGCACGCTGCTACGACAACTATCATGCCAATCTGCGCACGGGCGTTGTTCTGGGTAACGCCTATGTCGATCTTGGCACCTGGTACGGCCTCACGCTGTATATTGGCGCCGGTGTTGGTGTCGCTTTCCACAGCTTCACCGATCTGCAGGACGTGAGCTTGCAGCCGGCTGGCGGGTTCGGTTTTGCTGACGACCGCAATCAGACCAATCTCGCCTGGGCGGTGATGGCCGGACTCGGTTACACCATCAACCCGCGCCTGAAGCTCGAATTGGGCTACCGCTACCTCAACATGGGCACGATCCGCGGCAACCAGATCGTCTGCCAGAACGTGCCGGGTGGCTGCCCGCTCGAGCAACAGCAGTTCAAAGTCGCCTCGCATGATTTCCGTCTCGGCATGCGCTGGATGTTCAACGATCTGCCGGCGCCGCCGCCGCTCGTGCGCAAGTACTGAAGCAGCCGCAATCCCTATTGATGAAAACGCGGGCTTCGGCCCGCGTTTTTGTTTTTGCGAAGCGCGGTGCAAATAAGCGGCTGAATTCTCTCGCGTTAAGCGCAATTTAAGCATGTTTGTTCATCCTTCGTCAGAGTTTAGGCCAGTGTGCCGGCCGGTTCGACGAAGGAATCCATTCGATGCGTTTCCCTATCAAATCTGCTACCGTCGCACTCGCAATCGCGGCCTCTTCAAGCACGCTCTTCGCCGCCGATCTTCTGCGCGCTCCCTTTTCGCCACCGCAGAATGATGACGTACCGGTCGAGCTCGGAACGGGCTGGTACATTCGCGGCGACCTCGATTTTGCGCGCGAGAACGCGCCGGTCCTGACGGCGGACCTGGGCAGCACGGCAAGGAATTTGCTCCGAAACAATATCGCCGCCGGCGGCGGATTCGGATACCAGTTCAACAACTGGATACGCACCGATGTCACCGCCGAGTTCCGGCGGCAGAAGACGACGTTCAACGGCACCGATGTAATCGCCTGCCCGTACACAATCGCGGGCGTGAGCGACGCGAACGGAAATCCGGTCGGTATCGCCGGGCTCTTCAACAATTGCGGTTCGCGACAGACGGCGTCTCTTCAGCGCATGGTCGGTCTTGTCAACGGCTATGTCGATCTCGGCAATTGGTGGCACATCGCGCCTTATGTTGGCGCAGGCGTCGGCATTTCCTACACACGCCTCAACGGTGCGGTGAACTACTATAATCTCAGCGACGGTTCGCCTTATGACGTCACGACATCGTACCCGAACGGCTTCCCGCCGATTTGGATCAACAGTCCTCCAGTACCGGTCGGACACATCAATTGGGACCGCACGATAACCTCGCGTCAGGTCGCACTTGCTTGGGCGCTGATGGCAGGTGTTGCGTACGATCTGACGCCGCACGCTAAGATCGACGTCGGTTACCGCTACCTCAATATGGGCAGGCTCAACGGCGTCGCTTCGGTCATGGGCGGCACCTCGAGCAACTCGTCGAATACCACCGCGCAAGAAGTGCGCGTCGGGCTCCGCTACGTCATCGACTGACGCGGTCTGCGCCGCGGGCTTTGGCGCAATCGGCCGATGAAATCGAATTTTGCCGGCGTCTTCCCCTATCTGGTGACGCCGCTTGCGCCGCAAGGGGACATCAAGGCCGATGTCCTCGCCCGCCTCTGCGACGATCTCATCAAGGCCGGCGTGCATGGTTTGACGCCGCTCGGCAGTACGGGTGAATTTGCTTATCTTAGCCGCGAGCAGCGCCTGCGCACCGTCGAGATCACGATTGAGGCGGCGGCGGGCCGCGTGCCGGTCGTGCCGGGCGTTGCCTCGACCAGCATCGCCGATGCGGTGACCCAGGCGCAGGCATATGAAGCGGCGGGCGCCGCGGGCATCCTTGCGATCCTCGAAGCCTACTTCCCGCTGAAAGACGGACAGGTCGAGGCTTATTTCCGCGCGATCGCGGATGCCACCCATCTGCCGGTCGTTCTCTACACCAATCCGAACTTTCAGCGCAGCGATCTGACGCTCGACGTGATCGAACGCCTCGCGCGGCATAAAAACATCGTCGGCATCAAAGACGCTTCGACGAATACAGGCCGGCTTCTGTCGATCATCAATCGCTGCGGCGACAAGATCGACGTGTTCGCCGCCTCCGCACACATTCCGGCTTGCGTGATGATGATCGGCGGCAAGGGCTGGTTTGCGGGTCCCGCCTGCATCATCCCGCGCGAGAGCGTCGCGCTTTACGATCTCTGCCGCGCCGGCAAATGGAACGAGGCGATGGCGCTGCAGCGGCGGCTGTGGCGAATCAACGAGATTTTCGCACGCTTCAATCTCGCCGCCTGCATCAAGGCCGCACTCGAAGAGCAGGGCTATGCCGTCGGCGACCCTGTCCCGCCGCAAGCACCGCTGACGGCGGAAGAGCGCAAGATCGTTCATGCGGCGTTGGCGGCGGCGCGTGCGCTCGATCAGGACCCGTCTGCAACGAGCTTCGGCGTCGCGCGATAAAGATCGGGAAACAGCCGCTTCAGGTTCT
>JAFAVH010000176.1 GCA_019242655.1 Methylobacteriaceae bacterium | reverse complement strand
GACGAGCGAGCGCTACATAACAGCACGAAGGCTCGTATCGTTGAGGGGGTTGCCTGTGGAAGAGGGAAGAGCAACGGAGCCTGCGGAGCTCGGCCCTTCTCTCGGAAAGTTTGGCCCGCTCGAAGTAAAGTTGGCGACGACAAAGAAGGAGATCCGCAAGGCACAGCGCCTGCGTTACAAGGTCTTCTATGAAGAGGGTGGAGCGAAAGCCGATCGCACCGCGGCGCTCATTCGCCGCGACGTCTGTCCTTTCGACGGTGCGTGCGATCATCTGCTCGTCATCGATCACGCTGCCGTAAATCGCTTCGGCAAGCCGAAGCCGAAAGTTGTCGGCACCTATCGCCTTCTTCGCCAGGATCGGGCGGAAGCGCATCACGGTTTTTACGCAGCGCAGGAATATGACATCGCGCCAATGCTGGCGCGTCACTCGGGCAAGTGCTTCCTCGAACTCGGCCGCTCCTGCGTGCTCGCGCCTTACCGCTCGAAGCGCACGCTCGAATTATTGTGGCGCGGCATCTGGGCCTATGCCAAGCATTACAAGGTCGATGCGCTGTTTGGATGCGCAAGCCTGGAAGGCACAAATCCGCTGACACATGCCGCGAGCCTGAGTTTCCTCGCGCATTTCGCCAATGCGTCGAGCGAGTGGCGTGTGCGCGCCCTCGCTACGCGGCACGTGCCAATGCAGATCATCAATCGCGAAAGCGTCGACAAGCGGCGCGCATTGGCGGCGCTGCCGCCGCTGATCAAGGGCTATCTGCGTTGCGGCGCCAAAGTCGGCGACGGCGCGGTGATCGACTCGCAGTTTGGTACGACGGACGTCTTCATCATCATGCCCGTGGCCGAGCTCGATATCCGCTATATCGAGCATTTCGGCGGACCGCCGGTCGACAAGCAGGTGGCGTGAGCAAGGATTAGCCGATGGTCTGATCGGACTCGCCAGCGAGCACATTTACCCGCTGGGGATTTAAGGTAAATTGCTTCTGTACGGGACGGTGTCCGTTGTTGGACGGCTTCTACAAAGTCGAGTTTAGCGTTGACGGCGCATGCGGCCGCAGCGTGATGTATGCGCATGGCGGCGTGCTGCTGGGCGGCGGCTCGGCCTTCGCCCATATCGGTACCTACGAGGAAATCGGAGAAGAGGTCTACGCGGAACTCGTCACCCGCAGGCACAACAACGATCCGCGGTACGATTCGCTTCTCGGTTCGGACGACGCCACCCTTAAGGCGCGCGGCCGAGCCGACGCGGACGGAAGGATTTTTCGCTTCAAGGGCAGTTCTGAACAATTGCCCGGCGCGGTCTTTCGCTCGGTGATGACACCTCTCGAAGAGGAGATCGGCTCGCCCGGAGAGATCGGCGAAGGCGGCCTGGTCAACGGGCTGTATTCGATACACATCCGCACGCTTGATGGAATCGAGGCCGGCAATACCGGCGTGATGCTGTTCCACGACGGCCGCATTCTGGGCGGGGACGGGTTTTTCTATTACCTCGGTTCTTACACTTCTGCAGGCGGCCGCTGGAAAGCGGAAATCCTCAATCAGGAGCACACGCCTGCGAAAAACGAGGTGCCGTTATTCGGTGGGCATGACATCGGCATCGGTATTTCCGGGACCTGCCACGAGCACGGCGCCGAAGCGGAAGCCGTGGCGCTTGTCGGTACGCGCAGCATCCGATGCAAAACGGTGCTGAAGCTGATGCGCCAGGTTTAGCGTCCACTTAATGCATCAGCGGCATCGTGAAGCTCGCACCATCCTTGATGCCGGAGGGCCAGCGCGAGGTCACGGTCTTAGTCTTTGTATAGAAGCGGACGGCATCCGGTCCATGCTGATTGAGATCGCCGAAGCCTGAGCGCTTCCAGCCGCCGAATGTGTAGTAGGCGAGCGGCACCGGGATGGGCACGTTGACACCGACCATGCCGACTTCGACCTTTGAAGCAAAGTCGCGCGCCGCGTCACCGTCCCGCGTGAAGATCGCGACGCCGTTGCCGTATTCGTGATCGTTGGCAAGCGACAGCGCCTCACCATATCCATCCGCGCGTACCACCGACAGAACCGGCCCGAAGATCTCTTCCTTGTAGATGCGCATGTCCGTTGTCACGTTGTCAAAGAGGCAGCCGCCCATATAGAAGCCGTCCTCATAGCCCTGCATCTTGAACTCACGCCCATCCACCGCGAGCGTCGCGCCTTCCTTGATGCCGATCTCGACGTAGTTGCGCACGCGGTTCAGCGCCTCGCGCGTGACCAGCGGTCCGAAATCCGCGGAGGAATCCGTCGATGGGCCGATCTTCAAACTTTCGACGCGCGGCACCAGGCGATTCATTAATTCGTCCGCCGTGCCTTTGCCAACCGGCACGGCGACGGACACGGCCATGCAACGCTCGCCGGCCGAGCCATAGCCAGCCCCGATCAACGCGTCCACCGCTTGGTTCATGTCTGCGTCCGGCATGATGATCATGTGGTTCTTGGCGCCGCCGAAACATTGCACGCGCTTTCCCGCAGCGCAGCCGCGCGTATAAATGTATTCGGCGATCGGGGTTGAGCCGACAAAGCCGACAGCTTTGATGTCGGGATCCTCGAGAATCGCGTCCACTGCTTCCTTATCGCCGTTGACGACGTTGAGAATTCCGGCCGGCAAGCCAGCCTCGATCAGCAACTCGGCGAGCCGCAGCGGCACACCGGGATCGCGCTCCGAGGGCTTCAAGATAAATGCGTTTCCGCAGGCGATGGCCGGCGCCAATTTCCACATCGGGATCATCGCTGGAAAATTGAACGGCGTGATGCCGGCGACGACGCCGAGGGGCTGGCGCATCGAATAAATATCTATGCCGGGCCCGGCGCCGTCCGTGAACTCACCTTTCAGGAGATGCGGGATGCCGCAGGCAAACTCAACGACCTCGATGCCGCGCTGAATATCGCCTTTGGCGTCGGCGACCGTCTTGCCGTGCTCGCGCGCCAAGAGCTCCGCCAGCTCTTCGTTGTCGCGCGCGACGAGGTCGACGAACCTCATCAGCACGCGGGCGCGGCGCTGCGGATTGGTGGCGGCCCAGGCCGGCCAGGCGGCTTTGGCGTTCTCCACCGCGGCGCGGACCTCGGCCTTGGAGGCGAGGGGAATGCGGGAAATCACCTCACCGGTCATCGGCTGGTAACCGTCGGCGAAGCGGCCTGAGGTCCCAGCAACGTGCTTGCCGCCGATGAAATGGGTGAGTTCGCGCATCCTATTCCTCCGAGCTTGTCGATCTTTG
>JAFAVH010000110.1 GCA_019242655.1 Methylobacteriaceae bacterium | reverse complement strand
CCGAATTTCGGCCGCAAGTCGCTCAACGAGATCAAGGAAGTGCTGGCGCAGATGGGCCCGCATCTCGGCATGGAAGTCACGGGCTGGCCGCCGGATAATATCGAGGAGCTGGCAAAGCGCTTCGAGGAGCATTACTGAGAACACCTCATCCCGAGGAGCCGCGAAGCGGCGTCTCGAAGGATGGGCAAGTAGCGTGCTTTGAGACGCTGCCCTCCGGGCAGTTCCTCAGTATGAGGATAAAATGATCGGCCGTTCCTTGGCACGGCGGCCGCAAGAACTGGAGACACGCCGATGTATCATGGACGCGCGAAGCGCCGCTTCAATCGCACCGCCGAGCACCGCAAGGCGATGTTCGCCAATATGGCGCAGGCGCTCATCAAGCATGAGCAGATCGTCACGACACTGCCGAAGGCGAAGGACCTGCGGCCAGTCGTCGAGAAGCTGATCACGCTCGGCAAGCGCGGCGATCTGCATGCGCGCCGTCAGGCGATTGCACAAATTCGCGACGTGGCGCTGGTCAAGAAGCTCTTCGAGGTGCTCGGGCCGCGCTACAAGGACCGCAATGGTGGCTATACGCGCGTCTTGAAGGCGGGCTTCCGCTTCGGCGACAACGCGGCGATGGGCGTGATCGAATTGGTTGACCGCGATGTCGATGCGCGCGGGCAGGATTCCGGGCCGATCCAGGACGAGGAAGAGGCCGCGGCGTAGCTCTCAACGCACGTACAAACTTTCGGGGGCGGCGCTTTCTCTGAGCGACCGCCCTTCGCATTTTTGACGAGGTGTAGGGTTTAAGTCCGTGTAATTCCATGGAGCGATTCATGCGGCAGTTCACTTCATCTCGGGCTTGGCCGGCTTTGGCGGTTGCGCTGCTGGCGCTCGCGCCGCTTGGGCTGCACGCCCAGCAAGAGCGTGCGGTGCCGCAGACGCGGACCGAGCAGCTTCTCTCCTACTCGCCCGTTGTGAAGCGCGCGCAGCCCGCCGTCGTCAACGTCTATGCCTCGCGCACCGACCCGAAGCCCAACAATCCGCTCTTGGACGATCCGATCTTCCGGCGCTTCTTCGGCGACAGCGGACAGGACCGTCCCGGCGGCCCGAGCGCGCAATCGCTCGGTTCCGGCGTGCTTGTCGATGCGTCAGGGCTCGTCGTGACAAACTACCACGTGATCGAAGGCATGACGGACGTGAAGGTCGCGCTGTCGGATAAGCGCGAATTCGAGGCAACGATCGTCCTGCGCGATCAGCGCACCGACCTTGCTGTCCTCAAGCTGAAAAGCGGCTCGAATTTCCCGGTCATGGACCTCGGCGATTCCGATGCGATCGAAGTCGGCGACATGGTGCTTGCGATGGGCAATCCGTTCGGTGTCGGTCAGACAGTGACGCAAGGAATCGTGTCGGCCGTCGCGCGCACGCAGATCGGCGTCTCCGACTACGGCTTCTTCATCCAGACGGATGCCGCCATCAATCCTGGCAATTCCGGTGGGCCGCTCGTCGACATGAATGCGCGCATGATCGGCATCAACTCGGCGATCTACTCGAAGTCCGGCGGTTCCGTCGGCATCGGTTTCGCCATCCCGGTCAACACGGTGAAGACCGTGGTTGCGGCGGCAAAGAGCGGCGGCAAGATGGTGCGGCGGCCCTGGCTCGGTGCATCGCTGCAGCACGTCTCGCGCGATATCGCCGACACGCTCGGGCTCGATCGGCCGTCGGGCGCGCTCGTCGCCGATCTCGTCGACGGCAGCCCCGCAGAGGAGGCGGGAATGAAGCGCGGCGACATCATCACCGCAATCGACGGCCAGCCAATCGACGATCCCGAAGGGCTCGGCTATCGCTTCGGAACAAAGCCGCTCGGCGGCACGGCGTCGTTCGCGGTTTTGCGCGGCGGCAAGAAAATCGTAACGCCTGTGCGGCTCACCTCAGCGCCGGAAAAACCGCCGCGCGACCCTGTGAAGATCAAGGGCAACTCGCCATTCTCCGGGGCGACGGTCATCAACCTGTCGCCCGCAGTGGCGGAGGAATTCTCGATCGAAATGGCGACCTTGCCGGCGGGCGCCGTTGTTGCCGACGTCGAAGACGGCTCGACCGCCGCCGACGTGTCCTTGCAGAAAGGCGACGTCGTCATTCAGGTCAACGACACGAAGATCAGCACGACGCGCGATCTCGAGAAGGCGACGGACGGCGGCCGGCGCCGCTTATGGAAGGTCGCGATTTCGCGCGGCGGTCAGGTGATCACGTCGGTTTTGGGGGGATAGGCGGCGCAACGAGGGAGGACCGATGAAGACCAATCCGTATCTGATATTCAACGGCACATGCGCGGCGGCCTTTGAATTCTACAAGCGCGCGCTCGGTGCGACCGCCGTCAGTATGACGACGTTCGGCGAATCGCCTATGGCCGATCAGGTGCAGGCGAATTGGCGCGATAAAGTCATCCACGCGCGCCTGCAAATCGGCGACGTCGTTGTCATGGCCTCCGACTCGACGCCCGATCGGTATCAGAAGCCTTCAGGCTATTCTCTGACGCTGAGCTTTGAAGAGTCTGCAGAAGCAGAGCGCGCTTTCCAAGCGCTCTCAGAGAATGGCAACGTGCAGATGCCGCTGCAGGAAACTTTCTGGGCGCGTCGCTTCGGCTCGGTCACCGATCAGTTCGGCACGCCCTGGATGATCAACCGCGAAAAGCCCAGATGATGAGGGCGGCTTAGGCCGCCTTCTTCACTGCCCCGCTCTTGCCGCGCGCCAGGCGCCGCTTCACCGACGTCCAGAGCTCGTGCATCTCCTCGGCCGCAACGCCGTACGGATTGAGCTCGGTGACGCCCATCCCATGGCGCGCCGCCTCCTGGTAATCGACGCGCGTCGAAACCAGCGGTGTCAAGAGCCCGCCCATTGCTTCGAGCGCCTTGGCGCCATCTTCGATGCGCGCACTCTGCTGGGCCGGCGGGCATTGGTTGAGCAGGAAGGCGAATTCCTTGCGCGCCGCGCTGCAAGCCTTGCGGGTGAGTTCGCTCGCCCACAGGTCGAATACGTTCGGGCGTGCCGGGATGATGCAGAGATCGGCCGCCTTGATCGCGGCGGCGGCGGCCGGGGATTCGCCCGCGCCCGTGTCGATGATCGTGAGGGTGATGCCCTTTTTCTCGAGCATCGTGAGCGCGCTCGCCAGTTTGCCTGCGGGGACCCACTCGACTGCGATGTCTTTCGACTTGCGCGCCTTCGCCCATTTCGACAGCGACATCAAAGGATCGGTGTCGATCAGGAAAACGCGTTCGCCCTTTTCATGAGCGGCGGCGGCGAGACAAGCTGCGAGCGTGCTCTTTCCCGAGCCGCCCTTTTGAGTCACGAATGCAATCGTACGCATGAAGTTCAGCCCTCCGGGTTTGCTGCATGAACGCTACCCAAGCGGTTCGCGACATGTCCCTCTCAGCATGATTCTTTAAGGATTGCGTGCAAATCGTTAATGCCGGATTAACTAAGAATAATGAGCGATTTATTTGCATCGGCTGGACTGGAGCGTGAGGCCCCGCATCCGCTCGCCGACCGCCTGCGCCCGCGTACGCTCGCCGAAGTCGCGGGGCAGGATCACCTGCTCGGACAGAACGGCGCGCTGACGCGGCTTTTGCGCTCGGGCTCGCTCGGCAGCCTGATCTTCTGGGGCCCGCCGGGCACCGGCAAGACGACGGTCGCGCGGCTTTTATCGGCTGAGACCGATCTCGCATTCGTGCAGATATCGGCGATCTTCTCCGGCGTTGCCGATCTGAAGAAAGTTTTCGAAGAAGCGCGCGGACGCCGCCGCATGGGGCAGGGCACGCTGCTCTTCGTCGACGAGATCCACCGCTTCA
>JAFAVH010000089.1 GCA_019242655.1 Methylobacteriaceae bacterium | reverse complement strand
TGTCTTTTCTGATATACAATCAATCGCAGCCGCATGCGCCGATTGGTCCTCATCTTCTATGATGCCTTCCTCCGCTTCGCGGAGGATGACGGCTGGGCAATCGCCAGCCACATCGCGCTGACGATTCTGACCTCGTTGTTTCCGTTCCTCATCTTCGTCACCGCGCTCGCCGGTTTTTTCGGCACGGTCGGCCTCGCCGACGAGGCGGCGCGGCTCATTTTCGATGCAATGCCCTCGGGCGTTGCGGGACCGCTCGCCACCGAAGTGCATAACGTGCTCACTCATTCGCGCGCCGGGCTGCTCACGGTAGGCGCGGTCCTTGCAATCTATTTCGCGTCCAGCGGAATCGAAGCGCTCCGCGTCGGGCTTAATCGCGCCTACGATATGCGCGATCCGCGGCCTTGGTACGTCTTGCGCGCGGAATCGATCCTGTATGTTTTGATCGGTGCGGTCGGGTTGCTGGCGCTTGCGGTCTTGATCGTGTTCGCACCGCTGGCCTGGCGCATCGTCGTGCGGCTCGCACCCGAGCTTCAGGAGATCGAACCCGTGTTCACTTTTGGCCGCTATGGCATTGCCATTGTCGTGCTGTTCGCCGATCTCGTGATCCTGCACAAGCTGCTCGCCGCGGGCCGGCGCAAGTTCAAGGAAATCTGGCCGGGCGTTTTCCTGACGATGGGTTTGTGGCTCGTATTCGGCATGGCTTTCGGCACCTATCTCACCGAATTCACGCGCAACTATGTCTCGACATATGCGGGCCTCGCGTCCGTGATGATTGCGGTCGTTTTCCTCTACACGATCGGCGCCATTTTCATTTATGGCGGCGAGCTCAATGCAGCGATGATGCGCGCGCGTGCGGCGCGCGGCAGCGGCGAACGTGCGCCGAAGGGAATTACACCGATGGCAGTAGACGCCGCAGCGGCCGAAGCCGCTTCAAAGAAAGCTTCGTGATTAGCCGCGCAGGAAGTCGAAGTCGCAGCCCTCATCCGCCTGCAGGACGGTGTCGTGATAGAGCTTTGCGTAGCCGCGTTTCGGCGGAGCCATCGCGGCGCGCTTGCGCTCATCCTCGCCGCGCCGGCGCGCCAGCTCGATTTCGTCAACCATGAGATCGATGCGCTTCTCTGCCACGCTGAGCTTTATGCGATCGCCGTTGCGCACCAGCGCCAGCGGACCTCCCTGCGCCGCTTCCGGCGTGACATGCAGGACGATCGTTCCAAATGCCGTTCCGCTCATCCGCGCATCCGAGATGCGCACCATGTCTTTGACGCCGGCGCGTGCAAGCTTGCCGGGGATTGGCAGATAGCCCGCCTCCGGCATGCCGGATGGGCTTGTCGGGCCCGCATTTTGCAGCACCAGGAAATCTTCCGCCGTGACGTCGAGATCGGGATTGTCCATCCGCGCCGCGAGATCTTCGAGCGAGGTGAAGACGACTGCGCGTCCCTCTTTCTCGAATAGCGACTGATCCGCCGCAGAGCGCTTCAGAATGGCGCCGCGCGGGGCCAGTGAACCGAAGAGCGCGATCAAGCCACCCTTGTCTTCGAGCGGCGCGCCCGCGGAGCGCACGACATCGCGATCGACAAAAAGGTCCTTCTCGGCTTCGATCCGCGCGCCGAGTGACTCGCCGGTGACATCGATGCAATCGAGATTGAGCAGCGGCTTCAATTCGCGCAACACCGCGCCGATCCCGCCGGCGGCGAAAAAATCCTCCATGTAATGCGGTCCGGTTGGCTTCAGATTGACGAGAACCGGCGTCGTCTCGCTGAGCTCGTTCAGCCGCGTGAGCGGAATGGCGATGCCGAGGCGGCCGGCAATCGCGGTGAGATGGATGATCGCATTTGTCGAGCCGCCGAGCGCCAACAGCACGCGCAGCGCGTTCTCGACCGATTTCTGGGTGATAATCTCGCTCGGGCGCCGCGGCTTGCGTGCAAGCTCGGCCGCGAGCGCGCCCGTCGCCTCGCCCGTGCGGAGGCGATCGGCATGCACGGCGGGGATTGCCGCCGTGCCCGGCAGCGACATGCCGAGCGCTTCGGCAATGGACGCCATCGTACTGGCGGTGCCCATGACGGCACAGGTACCTGCGGTCACGGCGAGATTGGCCTCGATCTCGCCGATCTCGTCATGCGTGACGTTCCCGGCGCGATATTGCGCCCAGAAGCGGCGGCAATCGGTGCAGGCGCCGAGCCGCTCGCCGCGATAGCGCCCGGTCATCATCGGCCCGGCGACAAGCTGAACTGCCGGTACGTCAGCCGAGGCGGCGCCCATGAGCTGCGCCGGCACCGTCTTGTCGCACCCACCTATCAGCACGACGCTGTCCATCGGCTGCGCGGTGAGCATCGCCTCGGTATCGAGCGCGGCGAGGTTGCGGTAGTGCATGGAGGTCGGGAACAGCGACGGTTCGCACAGGGAAACAGTGGGGAACGCAAGCGGCAGCCCGCCCGCCGCCAGCACGCCGCGCTTCACGGCGTCGATCAGCTCCGGCACGGTCCGGTGGCAATTGTTATAGCCGGACCCGGTATCGACGATGCCGACCACCGGGCGGTTCAGCAGCGCCTCCGAGTAGCCCATGGACTTCGCGAAGGAGCGCCGGAGATACAAGGCGAAGT
>JAFAVH010000341.1 GCA_019242655.1 Methylobacteriaceae bacterium | reverse complement strand
CGTTCGGCGAGCGTGCCTTGCGGAACGATTTCCACTTCGATCCTGCCGGCGCGATAAAGCTCCTCGAACACAGTCGGGTCGACGCTGCGCGGATACGAACAGATGATCTTGCGCACGCGTCCGAGCTCGAGAAGCCGCGCCAGGCCGATGCGCCCGACGCCGGCATTGTTGGACACCACCGTCAGATCGCTCGCGCCATGCTCGATCAGCCCGTCGATCAGCGCGTTGGGCTGGCCGACCGCGCCGAAGCCTCCGATCAGCACGGTGGAGCCATCCTTGATGCCGGCCATGGCTTCGGCCATCGACTGGACGATTTTGTTGATCATGCGTTGCGTTTCCTCCAGCGTGCCAAAGTCGATATTGCGGCAGCCGCAGCTGCCAGCCAAGCAGCAGCGCCGGCGGCCGCCTTTACGCGCGATTAAGCCTGGGGACCTAGCATTTCACGACAGCTTCCGGACCGACCCTCGTTGGATTGCTGCCAAATCGGCTTCACTTCAACACAAACGGCATTCACCGAAGTAACGTGAGACAGACTGGATGGCGTATCTCGATCACCGGGTCGGCATTATCCCGCGGCTGCTCGCATCCGCCGTCCTGGCCATGCTCGTGGCCGTAGTCGCTGTCCAGATATGGACACTGTACGCGGTCAGATCGGAGCAGTTGCAACAGGCGCAGGCGGCGTTGCGGACAAGCATGGCGTTGCTCCGGCACGAGCTGGCGCCGTTTGGAGCTGACTGGCACCAAACCGCGGACGGGCAACTGCTGCTCGGAAAGGTGCCGCTGAACGGCAGGAACGACATCACTGATACGGTGAAGGAAATCACCGGCGCGTCGACGACCATCTTCCTCGGCGACACGCGGATTGCGACCAATGTCCGCAACCCTGACGGGTCCCGGGGCATCGGCACGAAACTCGCTGCAGGAGCGGCATACGACGCAACTTTGCGGGACGGCCGCAGCTACGGCGGTGAGACGACAATCCTTGGGTCACCCTATCTCGCCATCTATGAGCCGATCCGCGACGACAACGCGCGGACCATCGGTATCCTGTTCGTTGGCGTGCCGCTCGCTCGAGCGACTGCATTCATGCACAGGATCGGGATCGAAGCCGCCATCGGCGCAGTGATCGTATCGCTGGCCGCGGGCATCGGGTATCTGTGGACACTCCGGGCGACAGTCCGCCCATTGCGCGATCTGACAATCGTGATGCATCGCATCTCCGACGGGAACCTGGACTGCGTTGTCCCCCGTAGTGACAGGACCGATGAGATCGGGCAAATAGCTCAGGCTCTCGTGCGGCTGCGCGACGCATCGGCGCACGCCCGCGCGCTCGAGGAAGCAGCGACGGACAAAGCGCGGCTCGAGACGGAAAAACGCGCGGCACTGATCGCGATGGTGGAGAACATCGAAGCGGAAACGACAAGGGCGATCGGCGCCGTGGGGACACGTACCGCCGGCATGACCAAGACTGCCGAAATGATGGCAGCTTCGGCCGCGCGCACCGGGATGTCGGCGTCCAATGCGGCGACGGCCTCGGCGCACGCATTGGCCAACGCGCAGACTGTCGCCAGCACAGCCGAACAACTGAGCGCGTCGATCCGCGAGATCGGCACGCAGGTGGAGCAATCCAGCTCCGTCGTGGCCCGCGCTGTGGCCGCGAGCGGCGCCACGCGCACAAGCATGGAGGAACTGAATCAGGATGTCGGCCGGATCGGCACTGTCGTCGATATGATCGGCGACATCGCCGCCAAGACCAACCTGCTTGCCCTGAACGCGACAATCGAGGCGGCTCGCGCGGGCGAGGCGGGCAAGGGATTTGCTGTGGTCGCCTCCGAAGTAAAGGCGCTCGCGAACCAGACGGCGCACTCCACGAAAGAGATCGGCGCACATATTGCGCAGGTGCGCAGCGCAACCGAAGGCTCGGTCGAGGCCGTGGGCGAGATCGAGCGGACGATTGGTGAGATCAACATGATTGCCCAATCGATTGCCGAAGCAGTGCAACAAC
>JAFAVH010000324.1 GCA_019242655.1 Methylobacteriaceae bacterium | reverse complement strand
CCTCCATCAGCGCGTCATCGTAGTCGGCCAGCCGCTCCAGCATGGAATAACGAGCTTCCTTCTCGCGCGGCATCTCGCCGGCGGGCACGTCGACGACGGTCGATGGCGCATGCTCGCGGTAGACAAAAGCGCGTTCGAGCGCGAGATCGATGAAGCCGGTGGCGATGCCGTTCTGCCAAAGCGGGATTTGCCGCACGATCAGCGGCGACCGAGACGCGGGCTGCAGCATAGCCAGTGTTTCGCGCACCCGTGAGGTGGCGATATCGATCTTGTTTAAGAAGATGAGGCGGGGAATGCCAAACTCTTCGAGCTCGCGCAACACCAACTGCAGCGCGGGAATCTTTCGCTGGTCCGCCTCGCAAACGACGATAGCCGCATCGCAAAGCGGCAGGACGTTCGGCAAGTCGTAAGCGAACTCTATGGAGCCAGGACAATCGACGAAGGTGAAGCGATCGCCGAGGTAATCGGCTGTGGCGATATTCGCCTCTATGCTCATCGCATGCGCGCGCGCCTCCGCGCTGGAATCACCGACGCTCGAGCCGTCGCGTACATTACCTTGTCGCGACAGGGCGGCGGTGCGAGCAAGAACGCTTTCAAGCAGGGTGGTCTTGCCGCTCTGGAAGGGACCGACGAGCGCAATCAGCCGCGGTCCCGAAACTCGTCTATCGCCGTTGTGTCCGTTACCCGCCATGGCGTGCACCTCCCCGCAGAGGCGCGCAATGTCACTCGCGCGGTGCCGCGCGCCGTTGTCACAATGCTTTCACCTGGGGCGGGGGAGCGCAAGGGGCGCGGCTCCGAATCCTCGGAGCCGCGCAGGTCGGGCGATCAGTTCAAGCTGCCGCAGAACCGCTGGATTTTGCGACAGGCTTCTTCGAGCAGCGTGTTCGATGTCGCATAGGACACGCGAAAGTTTGGTGCGGTGCCGAAAGCCGAGCCTTGAACGACCGCAACACCCTCGCTCTCGAGCAAGGCGTTGCAGAAGTCCTCATCCGACTCGATCGTCGTCCCGTCCGGCGCTTTGCGGCCGATTGCCTCGGCGCAGGAGGGAAAGACGTAGAAGGCCCCCTCGGGCGAGGGACACTTGATGAACCGTGCCTGATTGAGCATCGAGACGACGAGGTCGCGCCGCTCCTCGAACACTTTGCGGTTTTTGGGGATGAAGTCTTGCGGCCCAGTCAGAGCCTCAACGGCCGCCCATTGCGCAATCGAGCAGGCGCCGGAGGTCTGTTGGCCTTGCAGCATATCCATTGCCCGGATGAGCTTCTCCGGGCCGGCCCCGTACCCAATGCGCCAGCCCGTCATTGCGTAGGTTTTCGACACGCCGTTCATGGTGAGCGTGCGCTCGTAGAGCTGCGGTTCGACCTGCGCCGGCGTCGTGAAGACGAAGTCGCCGTAGACGAGATGTTCGTACATGTCGTCGGTCAGAACCCAGACATGCGGATGCTTCAGGAGGACATCGGTGACCTTCTTCAGCTCTTCGCGCGTATAGGCCGCGCCGGAGGGATTACCGGGCGAGTTCAGCACGATCCACTTCGTGCGCGGGGTGATCGCCGCTTCGAGATCCTCCGGCTGCAGCTTGAAGCCGTGCTCCATCTTCGTGTCGACCTGAACGGCTGTGCCGCCGCAGATCGCCACCATCTCGGGATAGCTCACCCAATAGGGCGCGACGCAGATGACCTCGTCCCCCGGATTGAGGGTGGCGAGGAAGGCGTTGAACAGGATGTGCTTGCCGCCGGTCCCGACGATCACCTGCGAGGGCTTGTAGTCGAGGCCGTTCTCCCGCTTCAGCTTCGCGACGATGGCTTCGCGCAGCTGCGGAATGCCAACGACGGGCGTGTACTTCGTCTCGCCGCGCTCGATCGCCTTGATCGCCGCCTCTTTGATGTTGTCGGGCGTGTCGAAGTCCGGCTCGCCCACGGAGAGGCTGATGATATCGCGGCCTTTCGCCTTCAGATCGCGCGCTTTCTGCGTCGCGACGAGGGTCGCGGAGGGCTTCACGCGTGAAAGTGCATCGGCGAGGAAGGCCATATCTAAAATCCTCTCCTGTCGTTGGGAGCAGCGCGCCTAGCCGCGCGCGGCGGACCATAGGTGCAGTGCGGGATAAGGGCAATCCGAATAGTGCCCCGTGAACAGGCGCGGCCAGCATGCCACGGCGGCAATTCCCGCGTAGCTGCTGTTCCCCCGGGGGAGCTGGCCCGAGGTGCGGCTCAGTAGGCGCGCGGCTGCGCGGAGGTTGGCAACGGGCGCTGCGTCGCTCCGGGCGCGGCGGATTGGTGTTGCATACGCATTTCCCGCTTGTATTCCCGGCGCTTGCGCATCCCAAGCGCGCATCCAGCAACCGCGCCCACAAAGCCGTGGTGGCCCGCATAATGGCCCGCGACCGCACCGGCTGCGCCGTATTTGAGGCAGCCGCCGGGTTTCGCCTCCGCAGTGAACGAGACCGAGACGATTGCGAGTGCAAGCACGGGTGCGAGGATGAATTTCAGCATGGGCGACCTCTGATGGACAGCCGGGTAAATGCCGCGTTGCGTTCGGAGTTGCGCTGAACCGCGCACCTCCCGGTGCGGCCGAGCATTCTCTGCGGACAAGGAGGTCCGCAGTCCGCAACTATTTCAGCCCGAAATAGGCGCGCGCCAGCGCGTCATTCTGGCGGAGATCGCTGACCGGCCCGGCAAAACCGATACGGCCCCCTTCGAGCACGAAGACGCGGTCGGCGATGTCGAGAAAACTCACATTCTGCTCGGCAATGAGCAGCGACAGCCCATGCGTGCGAAGGTCGGAGAGCGTTTTCACGACCTCGCGCACGAACAGTGGCGAGAGGCCGGCCGAGGGCTCGTCCATAACAAGCAGCTGCGGATCGGCGGCCAGTGCCTTGGCGATGCCGAGCATCTTGCGCTGCCCGCCGGAAAGGCTGCTCGCCGCCGCGCGCCGCTTTTCCTTGAGCACGGGGAAAATCGTATAAAGCTCATCGGCGCGGGCGCGGGCGCGTCTGGCATCGAGCGTCTGCGCGCCAATGCGGATATTCTCTTCAATCGATAGCGCCTGGAACACGGCAATTTCCGACATGAACGCAAGCCCGCGACGCACGCGCTGATCAGTGCGCATGCGCGTCAGGTTCTCGCCATCGAAGCGGATTGACCCTTTCCAAACGC
>JAFAVH010000143.1 GCA_019242655.1 Methylobacteriaceae bacterium | reverse complement strand
CGGTAATGACCCGTTAATGGGGCCAAAACCCGGCGGACGTCAGGCGAGCCCGAACCAGAACGTGGCGATGGACAGGAACGAAGCGTAGCCGACGACGTCCGTCACGGTGGTCACGAAGGCGCCGGATGAGACCGCCGGATCGACTTTGAGACGGTCGAGGGTGAGCGGGATCAAAATACCCCCGAGTGCGCCGGCGACCAGGTTGGTCAGCATGGCCAGCGCAATCACGATGCCGATGCCCGGCGTGTGAAACCAAGCCGCCGAGATGATGCCGGTGATGAGACCGAAGGCGGCGCCGTTGATCGCGCCGACCATCAGCTCGCGGCCGATGATCCAGAGGGCATTGGAGGGCGACAGGTCGCGCGTGGCGAGCGCCCGCACGGCGACGGTCATCGTCTGCGTAGCGGCGTTACCGCCTTGACTGGCGACGATCGGCGCCAGAACCGCGAGCGCCACCATTTTCTGCAATTGCCCTTCGAACAGGCCGAGGACGGAGGAGGCGATGAAGGCGGTCGCAAGATTGACGAGAAGCCACAGGAAGCGGCTGCGGGTAATCCACCAGACGGGATCGGACAATTCCTCGCGCCGGCTAACGCCGCCGAGAGCGCGCAAGTCTTCTTCGGCTTCTTCCTGGATGACGTCGACGATGTCGTCGATCGTGATCACGCCGACAAGGCGCTCGGCCTCGTCTACGACCGGCACGGAGACGAGGTTGTAGCGCTCGAATAGGCGGGCAACCTCTTCGCGATCCTCCATGACGCTCACACGGCGGCGATCCTCCTGCATGATCGCGTCGAGCCGCACCGGACGTTTCGATCGTGCGAGCCGATCGAGGAAGACGGTGCCGAGAAAGCGATGGCCGGGATCGACGACGAAGACCTCGAAGAACGATTCCGGCAGACTTTCAGGGTCGGCCTCGCGCATGTAGTCGATCGTCTGCCCGACATTCCAGAAGGCAGGCGCCGCGATCAGGGTCGTCTGCATCAGACGGCCCGCGGAATTTTCCGGGTAGTCGAGCGAGCGTCGGAGAGCCGTGCGCTCGATGAGCGGCAGCGCCTCCAAGACCTCGGCGCGGTCCTGCGGATCGAGGTCCTCTAGGATCGCGACGGCATCGTCGCTTTCGAGCTCGCGGACGCCCTCAGCGATTTCCTCGTTGGGAATCTCTTCGAGTATTTCCTCGCGGACGGTGTCATCGACTTCCGTCAGCGCGCTGAAGTCGAAATCGGCTCCGAGAAGCTCGATTAAACGCGGGCGATCGTCGGCATCGAGCGCCTCGATGAGTGCGCCCATGTCGGCTTCGTGCAGATCACCGGCGAGCGTGCGGACGTGTTCGGCGTCACCGGCCTGAACCGCGGTGGCAATACGTGCGACGAAGTCGTTGCGCAGACGGCCTTCTTCGTCGCGGACCGCATCTTCGGGCGGCGGTTCCGCGACGGGATGTTCCGCGAGTTCCGTCATGATCCCGTCCGCGCGAATGACTTGCCGGGTTCTTAAGCGGGCAGGACGGCGATGGCAAACCTGGGGGCTTTGGCGTCGGGCGTTGCGCGAGTCACAATTTCGGCAGATCGAGCCAATCGCCGACTGCACCAAGGACCATGCTTACCGAAAGCGCCGCGAGGAGCATTCCCATGACGCGACCGATGACACTCGCACCGGCGGTACCGATCAGCCGTGAAATTGGGACAGCGGTGATGAGGACGACGAACTGGATGAACAACACGGACGCGAGCACTCCGGCTGTTGCCAACTGTCCCAACACATTGAAGCGATCGTCATCGGTTAGAAGGATGGCAGTGAGCATGGCGCCGGCGCCGGCGATTTTCGGATTGCGAGCGGATAAACGGCAAGCGCGAAGTGGCTCTGCTCGGCACCTTCAGCCGCGCTGTGGAGCTCGCCACGGATCATGTCGAGGGCGACCAAGAAAAGCAGGATACCGCCCGAAATTTGAAAGGCACGGATCGGAACATTCAGCTGCTGCAGGACCAACGCACCGGCGAAAATAAAAAAGACTAGAACGCCGAACGCGATCAGCACCGCATACAATGCGATCCTGCGTTGCGTGGCCGCCTCGAGCGGCGAGACCAGGGACAGAAAGACCGGCAGCGTGGAGACCGGGTTCATAACCAGGAAAAAGGTTACGAACTCGCTGAGATGCGCCTGCCACCACATCGCCGTGTCTCGCGATGCCGGTCAGTGCATGAAGACGGCGAACAGCCCGGCTGCTGTAGCCAAACCCGCGGTCATCCCCAGGAGGAATGAGGCGACGGGTGAGAAGGGCTCACGGCTGACGATCTGAAGTTTCGGCTGACCGGAGGGCCGTTCCGGTTCTTGGAAATTCTGATGAACAGTTACACCGAGGCTGGGCATCGCGCATGTTTCCGTCAGAAAAACCTAAGTATTCGGGCGACGCGTAAACAGTTCATTACACAGTCGGCCACCTGAATTGCTCTTCCTTACGATCGGCGCCGCTATCTCGAGGAAGCTTAATCCAGCCATGCGTTCATGCTTAAGCTCGGCTTAACGCGATTGACTCTATCTTTCCGAGCGGCACAGTCACGTCGTTCGCGTTCGTAGGAGTTTCCGGTGGCACCCCCGCGTCCTTATTGGAAGGGCTATCTCAAGCTCTCGCTCGTCTCGTGCCCGATCGCGCTCTATGCAGCGACCTCGTCGGGCGAGCGAGTCTCGTTCCGGCAGATCAATCGCAAGACCGGCAATCGGCTGCGTCAGCAGCTCGTCGACGACGTGACACGCGAGCCAGTCGAGGCAGGCGACAAAGCGCGCGGCTATGAGGTCGCGAAGAACCAGTATCTCTTGATCGAGGACGACGAGGTCGACGCTGTCGCGGTGGAAAGCAATCACACGATCGAGATCGATTCCTTCGTGCCGCGCGCTGAGATGGACGAGCGCTATCTCGACAGCCCCTATTATCTCGTGCCTGACGATCGGGTCGGGCAGGAGGCATTCGCCGTCATCCGCGATGCGATGCGCGGCAAGGACATGGTGGCGCTCGGCCGCGTCGTGCTCGCGAAACGCGAACGCGTGATCATGCTGCAGCCCTGGGACAAGGGCCTCATGGGCACGACGTTGCGCTACGCCTACGAAGTGCGCGACACCTCGGATTTGTTTTCCGGCATTCAGGACATGAAGATCGCCAAGGACATGCTGGCTTTGGCTGAACATATCCTTGAGACGAAAGCCGGGGAATTCGAGCCTGAAAACTTCCATGATCGCTATGAGGACGCGGTGGTCGAAATGCTGCGGCGGAAACAGGCGGGTATGCCGGCGGAGGTGACGAAGCCTGCGGCGCCTCAAAGCAACGTCGTTAGCCTGATGGATGCGTTAAAGAAGAGTCTCGCGGCCGAGGATGCGAAAGCGCCGGCAACCGGTTCCGGGAAGGCCAAGAAGCCGAAGAAGAAGGTCGAGGGTCAGCGCGAAATGCTGCTGCCGATTGCGGGAAAAGGCGCGGGGAAAGCGGATGCGAAGCCGGCGGCAAAGGCCGCGCCCGCAAAGGCGAGCGGAAGACAGCGGAAGGCAGGTTAGTTACCCGTTCTGCCTCAGTCGGGGAGCTTCCGCAGCTTCACGCGACCTTCTTCTCAGGTGTCGCGATTGAAGCCGGACTTGGCGCAATCAGGTCGATCGTCTTGAGAAGACTCTCGATCTCAAACGGCAGACAGATTTGCGGGACGTAAATCGTGCGGAGCTCTTGCGCGATCAGGCTCGTCGGGGAACGAACTTGCTGTTTGATTCTGCGCATAAGGCGGTCTCCGCGACCGAACGATGGTCCGAGAGAATGGTTAATGCGCTGTTAAGCTTGTGCAAAACTAGTCAATCTTCACTCTTTCTCTTTCGGCGTTAGCTGCACCAATGTGACCGGCACGTTTGTCGAGACAAATTGGCCGGGAGTCGCCAGCACTTTTACGTTTCCCGCTTCTGGCGCGCGCAGAAAGCACTGATCGAAAAGTGCCTTTGCTTCGTCGAGGAGGCTCGCGGCGGCATCGCGCTTGGCCGCGGCTTCGGAAATGTCTTCGATGCGCGTCCCGGCATGCAATAGATCGAGTCGCCGCTTTTGATCTTCGAGCTGTGCGGCGGCAATGCGTGCATCACGCCTCGCCTGCAAAAGATTGGCGCGGCTGATCGTGATGCCCTCGTGCAGCTCCGTCGCGCGTTCGTAAGCGGCCTGAGCCTCTTCTGCTCGCGCCCGCGCAACGCCGACATTGGCTTCGCCGATCGCGACCTCATCCAAGCGCGGTCCGTTGCGGGCGCGCTCGAAGGCTGCTTGTGCGGCGGCGAGATTTGCGCTGCGCACCTTGATCTCCGCCTGCAGCGGCCGGCAATCGATCGTGACGAGGAGTTGGCCGGCGTCCACGTGATCCCCGTCGCGCACAAAGATTTTCTCGATCACGCCGGTCGCAGCAATTCCGAGCTGCATTGTGCTTGGGGGAGAGGCGATGCGGGAGGGTGTTTGGGCAGTTGCGAGGAAGGGTGGTAACGCGGCGACGGCGGCAACGCTGATCGCAAGCCTGAGGATACCTGGAACTGCCATAGCCGACCTCTTCGCCTCATGAGCATCATAAGCGGGGCGGCAGGTCTGGCAATTGAGCCGGGAGCGAGAGTGAAGGGTGGTGCGCGAGCGTCATTGAACGTGGCGACGCTTTGCTCACCGAGGAGTTAGGGATAGCCTGAGAAGGAGCTATTCAGCTCATCAAGGAGATCCGTATGCACGTCTTTTCCTTCGTCAAAGCGGCCGGACTGGCCGGTTCGCTCATCGCCTTCGCGGCGCTGCCGGCCGCCGCGCAGAGCGCCAAAGCGACGCTGAAAAACGCCGAGGGGAAAGAGGTTGGCACGGCTCAACTTACGCAAGCTCCAAGCGGCGGCGTATTGATCACGCTCGCGGTCAACGGACTACCTGCCGGCGACCATGCCTTCCATGTGCACGCCGTCGGCAAATGTGAACCGCCCTTCACCTCAGCGGGCGGTCATTTCAATCCGGGAAACAAGAAACACGGCATGATGTCGGCGGAAGGTCAGCACGCCGGCGACATGCCAAACTTGCATATCCCGTCAGACGGAAAGCTGAGCGTCGATGTCGTCAACAGCGCGATCACGCTGGAGAAGGGTAAGAGTAACGACGCGAATGACCTCGCGCTCATCATTCACGCCGGCAAGGATGATTATAAGACCGATCCAACCGGTGATGCGGGCGGCCGCATAGCCTGCGGCATCATCGAATGAGCGCTTATCGGGAGGACGTGACATGAAGACGAAGCGCATCATTGCCAGCCTGAGCGCCGCAATCCTCGCTTTTGCGCCGGTCGCTGCGGCTGCGGCGGAGATTCATGTCATGTCGTCGGCTGGGTTTAAGGCGGCCTATCTCGAACTTGCGCAGAAGTTCGAAGCGAAAACGGGCCACCACGTCGTGAACGCATGGGGACCGTCGATGGGAGTGACCCCGCAGGCAGTGCCGAACCGGCTGGCGCGCGGCGAAGAGGCTGACGTCATCATCCTTGTCCACGAGGCGCTCGATAAGCTTGCGACGGATGGCAAGGTCGATGGCAAGAGCGAAACCGATCTAGCGAAGTCGCTGGTTGGCGCGGCGGTGCGCGCCGGCGCGCCGCATCCCGATATTTCCAATGTGGAGGCATTCAAGCGCGCGCTTATCGATGCCAAATCGATCGCCGTCTCTGACAGCGCGAGCGGCGTCTACATGATCACCGTGCTTTACGACAAGCTTGGTCTGGGCGACGCCGTGAAGGCGAAGAGCCGCATGATTCCTGCCGATCCCGTCGGCGAAGTCGTGGCGCGCGGCGAAGCCGATCTCGGCTTCCAGCAGATGAGCGAGTTGAAGCCGGTGAAAGGCATCGATCTTTTGGGGCCGATCCCGGCAGAGGCGCAGAAGGTAACGACGTTTACGGCAGCGATCGCCACGAATGCCAAAGAGCGCCCGGCAGGCGAAGCGCTGATCACGTTTCTGGCGGCGCCCGAAGCGGCGGACGCCATCCGCAAGAGCGGCATGGAGCCGGCGAAAGGGGAGTAGTAGACCGCCTGATCATTGGTACTCTTCTACCGGGAGGGTGTGCCGAACTTGCACTCTCTGCCTCCGATCCCTAAAAGCCTCGGCATCCCTTACGCCGGCTGGTTTCGGCGAGTGAGTTGGAGCCGACATGATCAACGTTACTTTTCCCGATGGCGCCTCGCGCGCCTTTGAGCCCGGCATTTCCGGCCTCGACATCGCCAAGTCGATCTCGCCTTCTCTTGCCAAGCGCACGGTCGCGATGGTTCGCGATGGCGCGCTTGCCGATCTCTCCGATGCGATCGACCGCGACGCAAAAATCGAGTTCATCTCGCGCGAGGACCCGCGCGCGCTCAAGCTCATCCGCCACGACGCTGCGCATGTCATGGCGGAAGCCGTGCAGGGTCTTTTCCCAGGCACGCAAGTGACGATCGGGCCGGTGATCGAGAACGGCTTCTATTACGATTTCTTTCGCAACGCGCCGTTCACACCGGAAGACTTCCCGGCGATCGAGAAGCGCATGCGCGAGATCATCGCGCGCGACAAGCCGTTCACCAAAGAAGTTTGGTCGCGCGATCAGGCGCGCAATTGGTTCGAGACGCAGGGCGAAGCGTTCAAAGTCGAGCTCGTCGATGCAATCCCGCCCGACCAGGATCTGAAAATCTACAAGCAGGGCGACTGGCTCGATCTCTGCCGCGGCCCGCACATGAATTCGACGGGCAAGATCGGCAACGCATTCAAGCTGATGAAGACGGCCGGCGCCTATTGGCGTGGCGATTCCAACAAGCCGATGCTGTCACGTATCTACGCTACGGCCTTCGCCAAGCAGGAGGAGCTCGACACTTATCTGAGGCAGCTCGAAGAGGCCGAGCGGCGCGATCATCGCCGCTTGGGGCGCGAGATGGACCTCTTCCATTTCCAGGAAGAAGGGCCGGGCACTGTTTTCTGGCATCCAAAGGGTTGGACCCTGTTCCAAACGCTGATCGCTTACATGCGCCGGCGTCTTGCGGCGGATTACAGCGAAGTCAACGCGCCGCAGGTGCTCGACAAATCGCTATGGGAAACGTCAGGCCATTGGGGATGGTATCGCGACAACATGTTCATGGTGAAGCCGGCGGGCGACGATCCCGACGACGAACGTACGTTCGCGCTAAAGCCGATGAACTGTCCAGGCCACGTGATGATTTTCAAGCACGGCTTGCGTTCCTACCGCGAATTGCCGCTGCGCATGGCGGAATTTGGCCTCGTGCACCGCTATGAGCCGTCGGGGGCGATCCACGGCATCATGCGGGTGCGCGCCTTCACGCAGGACGATGCGCATATCTTCTGCACTGAAGACCAACTCGCCGACGAGTGCATGAAGATCAACGATCTCATCCTCTCAGTTTATCACGATTTCGGCTTCGACCGCATTGTCGTGAAACTGTCGACACGGCCGGAAAAGCGCGTTGGCACCGACGCGATGTGGGATCACGCCGAAGCGGTGATGGGCCGCGTGCTCGAGGAGATTAAGGCGCGCCACGGCAACATCGTCACGACGGCGATCAATCCGGGCGAGGGTGCATTCTACGGGCCAAAATTCGAGTACGTGCTACGCGACGCGATCGGTCGTGAGTGGCAGTGCGGCACGACGCAGGTCGATTTCAACCTGCCGGAGCGCTTTGGTGCTTTCTACATCGCCCCGAACAGCGAGAAAACCGTGCCGGTGATGGTGCATCGCGCGATCTGCGGATCGATGGAGCGCTTCATCGGCATTCTGATCGAGCATTTCGCCGGTCACCTTCCGCTGTGGCTGTCGCCGCTGCAGGCGGTCGTCTGCACGATCACGCAGGAAGCCGACGATTATGCGCACGAGCTGATCGCAGCAGCGCGGAAGCGCGGCCTGCGGGTCGAAGGCGATCTTTCCAACGAGAAGATTACCTACAAAGTGCGCGAGCATTCGCTGGCAAAGGTGCCAGTGCTGCTCGTCGTCGGCCGCAAGGAGGCGGCAGAGCGCACGGTGTCGATCCGCCGGCTCGGCTCGCAGGCGCAGGTGTCCATGGCAATGGACGAGACGCTGCGTGCGCTCGCCGACGAGGCGACGCCGCCGGACGTGCGTCGCGAGCGCACTGAGGCGATGCGCACGGCGGCGGAGTAATGTCATTCCCGACGATCCGCAGGATTGATCGGGAATCCAGAAATTACTTGTTTTGCCGCTGGATTTCCGCTTTCGCGGGAATGACAGCTCAGAAGTTGACGCTTATCCCCGCCGCCTCTGCCGCGCGTCTCTGTGCCGCGTCGGCGCGCTGAAATCCATCGCGTTGCTTCAACCGCTTCCAATACGCGCGCACCGCGTCAGGTAGGCGCTCGCTCAATCCGTTGAAATGCGAGAACAGGAGCGCGTAACCAATGGAAATGTCGGCAGCGGTAAAGCGCTCGGCGCAGATGTAATCCGCGCGTGCGACAATTGCCTCGACCGCCCGAAGCCGGCCATAGAAAAAGCGCGCGTAATCCTCGGCAGCTTGCGGCAGCCGGCGCTCAGGCGGCTCGACACGCGTGTAACGAAAAACGACCGCTTCCGGGAAGGCGAGCGTCGCCTCGCCAAAATGCAGAAAGTTTAAAAACGCGCCGTAGTCGCGCTCATCCGGCGTGACGGCAAGGGGACTCGGCCCGTAACGTATCGCCAGATATTCGCAGATCGCCGCCGATTCCGTCATGCGCGTCTCGCCGTCGAGCATCAGCGGGATCGTGCCGAGCGGATTTAGCTGCAGATATTCGCGCGCATGAACGCGAGGAGGAAAGGGGAGTATCTTCAATTCGTAGGGAAGGCGCATCTCTTCCAGTGCCCAGAGCACGCGGAAAGAGCGGGCGTTCATGCAATGATACAAAGTGATCATGATGCCACTTACGCGCGGCGCGTCTGCTTCGGCAAGTCTCGCATGTGTTTGACTCCGGGCCGAGCCAAGGCAAGGATCGGGCGCGGCGCCGTGCCGTGTTTCGCTGCGCCGCAATATCATGCCTGTCCTGCAAACCGCGATCGTTAGGGAGAGCGAAGCGTTTCGTGCCAATCGCGAAGCGCATCTGAAGCTGATCGGCGAATTACGCACGCTTGAAGCAAAGGTGCGCGAGACCTCAAACCGCGCTGAAAAAAAGTCCCGCTCGCGCGGGCAATTGCTGCCGCGCGAGCGCGTGAGCCTGATACTTGATCGCGACATGCCGTATCTCGAACTTTCGACGCTCTGCGGTCTCGGAATGAACGAAGATGACGGCACCGACAATGTCTATGGCGGCGGCTCCATTTCCGGCATCGGCTTCATCTCAGGCGTGCGTTGCATCGTCACCGCCAACGATTCCGGCATCAAGGGTGGCGCCTCGCATCCTATGGGCGTCGAGAAGGCGCTGCGCGTGCAGAATATCGCGTTGCAGAACAAGCTGCCTTATGTGTCGCTGGTCGAGAGCGCCGGCGCCAATCTCTTCCTGCAAGCGGAAATGTTCGTGAAAGGTGGTGGCACCTTCGCCAACATGTCAAAGATGTCTGCCGCCGGCATTCCCGTGATTTCGATCGTGCATGGCTCCTCGACCGCGGGCGGCGCCTATCAGACAGGGCTTGCCGATTACATCGTCCTGGTACGCAAGCGCTCCAAGGTGTTCCTCGCGGGTCCGCCGCTGCTCAAAGCCGCAACCGGCGAAATCGCGCATGAGGAAGTGCTCGGGGGCGCCGAGATGCACGCCGTCAAAACTGGCCTCGGTGAATATCTCGCCGAAGAAGACGCCGACGCGTTGCGCATCGGGCGCGAAATCCTTGCGAAGTTGTCTTGGAACGACAATCTGCCCGCCCGTGTGCCGCGGTCCTACAAGCCGCCGCGATACGACACGGAAGAGTTGCTCGGCATTGTCCCAACGGATTATCGCAAGCCCTACGAAGTGCGCGAGGTGATTGCGCGCATCGTCGACGATTCCGATTTCCTCGACTTCAAAGCGCTCTATGGTGCCGCGACCATCTGTGGCCACGCTGCGATCGAGGGCCAGCCTGTCGGCATTCTCGCCAATAACGGGCCGATCGACTCCAACGGCTCGACCAAGGCCGCGCAATTCATCCAGCTCTGCTGCCAATCCGGCACCCCGCTCGCCTTCCTACAGAACACGACGGGTTACATGGTTGGCGTGGAGGCGGAAGAATCCGGCATCGTCAAGCACGGATCGAAAATGATCCAAGCTGTGACCAATGCGACGGTGCCGAAAATCACGCTGCAGATCGGCGGATCGTTCGGCGCCGGTCATTACGGCATGTGCGGGCGCGCCCTCGGTCCGCGCTTCGTCTTCTCCTGGCCGAACAACCGCATCTCGGTCATGGGCGGCGAACAAGCCGCACGTGTGCTGACGATCGTGGCTGAAGAAAGCGCCCGCGTGCGTGGCGAGAGTCCGGATCGTGCCAAGCTCGATGCGATTTCGGAGCGCGTGGTGAAAAGCTACGATCGGGAGTCGACGGCGCTCTTCGCCACCGCGCGGCTCTGGGACGACGGCCTGATCGATCCGCGCGATACGCGCCGCGTCCTTTCCTTCTGTCTCGCCACCGCGATGGAAGGAGAGCACCGCGTGCTTCATCCCAACACGTTCGGTGTCGCGAGGATGTGATAGTGGACCTGCCCACAACTAAGGTCATCCGGCTGGAGCGCCGCGGCTTTCGCTTGATCGCGACGATCGACGATCCGGCAACGCGCAATGCGATGACCGACGAGCTGGCGGCCGACCTCTTCGGCATTCTCGATGCGACGCATGACGATCGCTCGGTCCGCGTGCTCGTGCTGCAAGGCGCCAATGGTGCGTTCTGCGCCGGCGCTAATCTTAAAGCCAATCTTGAGCGGTTGAAAATCGACCTCAAGCTCGACGAGACCGATCCGCTGTTCATCGCCAATCGCCGCGGCGGCGAGCTTTACGCAAAGCTGAATGCGCATCCGATGCTGGTCATCGCGATTGTGGATGGTCCGGCATTCGGCGGCGGGCTCGGCCTTACATGCTGCGCAGACATTGTGCTTGCGACACCGCGTGCGCGCTTCGCACTATCCGAAACAGGTCTCGGCATTCCGCCGGCGCAGATCGCACCTTACGTCGTCGCGCGCATCGGCTTGAGGCACGCCCGGCGTCTTGCGCTGACCGGCGCGCGCTTCGATGGTCAGGAAGGCGCGGCAATCGGGCTTGTCGATCATTATTGTCCGCGCGAGAGTGATCTGCAATCCACGCTGGCTTCAATTTATGAGAATGTCGGCCGTTGCGCTCCCGGCGCGAACGCTACGACGAAGCGGCTGCTCCTTCCGACGGTCGGCCGCCGGCCGGAAGAGCTCGCCGACGAAGCGGCAACCGCGTTCAGTGCGTCTTTGCGCGGCGAAGAAGGACGCGAAGGGCTCGCCGCATTCCTGGAAAAACGCCCGGCGCGCTGGGTGGAAAAACCTTGACGGCGGGCCGCTTTCGCAAAGTGCTGATCGCCAATCGCGGCGAGATTGCTTGCCGCATCATCCGCACCGCGCGTGCGAAAGGTTACGGCACGGTGGCGGTCTACAGCGAAGCGGATGCCGACGCGCGGCATGTGCGCCTCGCGAACGAGGCGGTCGCCATCGGGCCGGCGCCGGCCTCGCAATCCTATCTCGCGATCGACAAGATCATCGATGCGGCGAGGAAGAGCGGTGCCGACGCCGTTCATCCGGGCTACGGATTTCTGTCGGAGAATGCCGCGTTTGCGCAAGCCTGCGCCGATGCCCGGCTGATCTTCATAGGACCCTCCGCGGAGGCCATCCGCGTCATGGGTGACAAGGCGCAAGCCAAACATCGCATGATCGCTGCCGGCGTGCCTTGCGTGCCGGGCTATCAGGACAGCGAGCAATCCGATGCACGACTGACGCAAGAAGCCTCGCGTATCGGCTTCCCGCTGGTGGTGAAGGCTGCCGCGGGCGGCGGCGGCCGCGGCATGCGGCTTCTGCGGGAGCCCAGCGTACTTGCCGCGGCGCTTAACGCGGCGCGCTCCGAAGCCAGGAACGCATTTGGCGATGATCGCCTGCTTCTCGAGCGGGCCGTTACCGACGCACGGCATGTCGAAATCCAGGTGTTTGGCGACAGCCAGGGCAATGTGATCCATCTCGGTGAGCGCGATTGCTCGGTGCAGCGCCGGCATCAGAAGGTGGTGGAGGAGGCACCCTCTCCGGCGGTGCATGACGATTTGCGCGCACGCATGGGCGCGGCAGCGGTGAAAGCCGCAAAAGCGATCGGTTATGTCGGCGCCGGGACTGTCGAATTCCTGCTCGATTCTCATGGCGAATTCTACTTCCTCGAGATGAACACGCGGCTGCAAGTGGAGCATCCGGTGACGGAATTCGTCACGGGTCTCGATCTCGTTGCGCTGCAATTCGATGTCGCCGAAGGCGAGCCTTTGCCGCTCGCGCAAGCGGATGTGCGCCTTGAAGGCTATGCAATAGAGGTGCGGCTTTATGCCGAGGACGCACGCAGGCAATTCCTGCCGCAGACTGGCGCGTTTCATCTCTTCGAGCCGGCGACGGGCGAAGGCATTCGCGTCGATCATGGGCTTGAGGACAGCGGTGTCATCACACCGTTCTATGATCCGATGCTTGCGAAAATCATCGCGCATGGCGCGGGTCGAGAGGAAGCGCGCCGGCGGCTGATCGCTGCGCTCGAAAACACAGTTCTGCTTGGTGTGACGACGAACAAGGACTTGCTGATCGACATGCTCGAGACCGAGGTCTTCACGCAAGGCGGCGCGACGACCGAGTTCATCGAAAAGCATACGAACGTCACGCCGCTCGCGGCGCCGGATTTCGAGACTATGGCGGTCGCCGCAATGCTGTTCAGCGATGGATCGGGGCAGGGGTGGCATTCCTCGCACTGGCTGCAGCATCCGGTAAAGCTGCAGATCGGCGAGACGGAAAAGAACCTCCATACGGCGCGCGCGGGCGCCTTTTGGAATGTTGCCAGCGATGGTGAAAGCGCAAAGCTGCGCATCCTGGAGAAGACATCGGATCGCCTGCGCTACGAAGTCGACGGCCGCATGCGCACGCTGCGGTTCGCGCGCGCCGATGACACGCTTTACCTCGACCTTGGCCGCCGCGTTCTCACGATCGAGGACCGTACGTTCGCGCCTCCCGCGACCGCCGACGCGAAGGCCGACGGCATCTTGCGCGCGCCCATGAACGGGTCTGTTATCGCAATCCGGGTGACCGAGGGCGCGCGCGTCACGCGCGGCGACATCGTTGCCGTCCTGGAGGCGATGAAGATGCAGCACGAAATCGTCGCGCCGGCGGACGGAACGATCGAGCAAGTCGCCGTGCAGCCCGGCGCGCAGGTGGCAACGCGCGATCCCCTGGTGGTGGTGAAGCTGGAGACTGTCGCGTGAGGCGCGAGACGATTCGCGTTGCCGGCGCTTCCGGATTTTGGGGCGACAGCTCTATTGCCGTGCCGCAGCTCTTACGCGCCGACAATCTCGACTACATCGTCTTTGATTACCTCGCCGAAATCACGATGTCGATCATGGCGCGCGCCCGCGCAAAGGACGCATCGCTTGGTTATGCCACGGATTTTGTCGGCACAGTCGCGCGGCACGCGCGGGCGATCAGCGAACGCAAGATCAAGATTATTTCCAATGCCGGCGGCGTCAACCCACGCGCCTGCGCTCGCGTGTTGCAAGACCGCCTCGCCGAAGCTGGCATCAAGATGAAGATTGCAGCCGTGCTCGGCGACGATCTCCTCGATCGCGCGGATGAATTCCGGACGACCGGCGCGCGCGAGATGTTTTCCGGCATCGAAATGCCGGCAGATCTCTGGAGCATGAACGCTTATCTCGGCGCGGGACCGATCGCGGCGGCGTTGGATCGCGGCGCCGATGTCGTTATTACCGGACGCTGCGTCGACAGCGCGGTGACGCTTGGCGCCTGCATGCATGCTTTCGGCTGGAGCGCCGATGATTACGATCTTCTTGCCGCGGGATCGCTCGCCGGACACATCATCGAGTGCGGCGCGCAGGCGACGGGCGGCTTGCACACGGATTGGGAGAAGACCGGCGATTGGGCCGATATCGGTTACCCCATCGCCGAGATTTCGTCAGACGGCAGCTTTGTCTTGTCGAAGCCCGAAGGCACCGGCGGGCTTGTAAACTTCGCCACCGCTGCCGAGCAAATGCTGTACGAGATCGGTGATCCCCGTGCCTATCTCCTGCCAGACGTCACCTGCGATTTCTCCGATGTCCGAATCGACGAGATCGGCGCGGATTGCGTGCGCGTTTCCAATGCGAGAGGCTTACTTCCGACCGGCACGTATAAGACGAGCGCGACTTACCAGGACGGCTACCGCGTCGGTGCATACTTGACAATCGGCGGTATCGATGCGGTGCGTAAGGCCGAGAAGGTGGCCGATGCCGTCATTCGCCGCTGCGGCACCATTCTGAAGGCGATGAACGCGGCGCCTTATTCCGAGACGAGCGTCGAGGTGCTCGGCGCGGAAGCGTCGTATGGACCGCATTCGCGGGCGCGCCAATCGCGCGAGGTGGTGCTGAAACTCGCAGCGAAACATCCCGAGCCGAAACCGCTCGAACTATTGGTGCGTGAGCTCACTTCTTCGGGCACGTCGATGTCGCCCGGCATTACCGGCATGGGCGGCAATCGCGCCAAGGTGTCGCCGGTCGTGCGACTGTTTTCGTGTCTTGTACCGAAGGCGAAGGTGCCGATCGCAATCGAGATGGATGGCGCGGTAACGGAACTCATAAAGGGCTGCCCTCACCCTGAGGAGGCGCGAAGTGCCGTCTCGAAGGGTGCAGCAAATGCACCCGCTAACCACCCGCCCTTCGAGACGCGGTCTTTGACCGCTCCTCAGGGTGAGGATGTGGAAGCCTCGCAATCCCCTCAGGATGAGATTGTGGCTGTTGTAAGCTTGCCCACAGTTCCGCTCGTCGCGCTCGCCTGGGCTCGCAGCGGCGACAAGGGCAACAATTCTAATATCGGCGTGATCGCGCGCAAACCCGAATATCTGCCGCTCATCCGAGGCACGCTCACGTCACAAGCGGTCGCGACCTATTTCGCCCATCACCTCGGAGGCGACGTGGAGCGCTATGACGTACCCGGCATCTGCGCCGTCAATTTCGTCTTGCACGACGTGCTCGGCGGTGGCGGCATCGCTTCGCTGCGCAACGATCCGCAAGGCAAGGGCTTTGCCCAGATGCTGCTCGACTTTCCCGTACCCGTCGATGCAAAACTCGCGGCCGAATTCGCTGCAAGGACCGATCCATGATCTATACCGAACAACACCGCGAACTCATGCGCTCGGTGACCAAATTCGTCGAAAGCGAGATCAACCCGCATGCGCAGGAGTGGGAAGCAGCCGGTATTTTCCCCGCGCATGATGTGTTCAAGAAAATGGGGGAGCAGGGCTTTCTCGGCATCAACAAGCCGGAAAAGTTCGGCGGGCTTGGTCTCGATTATTCCTACGAAATCGCCTTCTGCGAGGCGCTTGGCTCAAACAAATGCGCGGGCGTTGCGATGGGAATTGGCGTTCACACCGACATGGCGACCCCGGCGCTGACGCGCTATGGTTCCGATGAGCTGCGCGAGGAGTTTCTACGGCCCTCGATTGCCGGCGATTACGTCTCCTGTCTCGGCGTGTCGGAGGCCGGCGCCGGCTCCGATGTCGCTTCCATCAAGACGATCGCGCGCAAGGATGGCGGCGATTACGTCATCAACGGCGGCAAGATGTGGACGACGAACGGCACGCAGGCCGACTGGATGTGCCTCTTGGCGAATACGAGCGACGGGCCGGTCCACCGCAACAAATCGCTGATCTGTCTGCCGATGAAAACGAAGGGCGTTGAGGTCGCACGCAAGCTCGACAAGCTCGGCATGCGCGCTTCAGACACTGCGCAGATCTATTTCGACGATGTGCGCGTGCCGCAGCGTTACCGTATCGGCGAAGAAGGGATGGGCTTCATTTATCAGATGCAGCAGTTCCAAGAAGAACGCATCTGGGCGGCGGCAGGCCATCTCATCGGCATGGAGCGCGCCATCCAGATGACGATCGACTACACCGCCGGCCGCATGGCGTTCGGCAAGCCGATCATCGACAATCAGGTCGTGCATTTCAAATTCGCGGAATTGCAGACGAAGATCGAGCTTCTGCGTTCGCTCGTCTATCGCGCCGTCGGAGATTACATGAACGGGCAGGACATGACTCAGCTTGCCTCCATGGCGAAATTGACCGCCGGTCGCCTCATCCGCGAGGTCAACGATGCCTGCCTGCAATATTGGGGCGGCATGGGCTTTATGAGCGAGAGCGAGATTTCGCGCATGTATCGGGACGGCCGGCTTTCTTCGATCGGCGGAGGCGCCGACGAGGTCATGCTGACGATCATCTCCAAGGGCATGGGTATCCTGCCGGGGCAGCGGACGAATCATTGAGCTGTCGTTCCCGCGCAAGAGGGACGCCGGTTCTATGCGCGTTCGCTCGTTCGCGATTGGCCTTCAGCGCGTGGGATGACAGCGTTGCGCTCCTCGCACCTGCATGCAAATTTACGCAAAAGTGCCGCTAGGGACAGGGACATGCCGCAAGCTGCAACCGCAACGCGCACACCCGACGTGCCGACCTTCGATTTCGATCCGTTCAGCCGCGAATTCTTCGACGACCCTTATCCCGCGCACGAGGCGATGCGCGAGGCAGGGCCGGTCGTCTGGATACCGCGTTATAAGGTCTGGGCGATGGCGCGCCATGATGACGTGCACGCGGCCTTCAACGATTGGCAGACCTATTGCTCGGGCCGCGGTGTCGGCCTGTCTGATTTCGCCAAGGAGGAGCCATGGCGTCCACGCAGTCTGCTCCTTGAGGTTGATCCTCCCTATCACACCAAAACGCGTACGGTGATTGCGCGCATTCTTTCGCCCGGGACGATCAAGCGATTGCGTGCACCCTTCGAAGCTTTCGCAGAGGAGCTTGTCGATAGGCTCGTGGCAAAGTGCCGTTTCGATGCCGTCAAGGAGCTGGCCGAGGCCTATCCGCTGAAGGTCTTTCCCGACGCCATCGGCATTCCCGATGCCGGCCGCGAATATTTGTTGCCATACGGCAATATGGTGTTCACCGGTTTCGGCCCACGCAATTACCTCTTTGAGGAGGCAATGCGCGACGGCGATCGCATTCGGGCGGCGATCATGCAGCTTTGCGCGCGCGAATCCTTGCGGCCGGATGGGCTCGGCGCCGAGCTTTTTGCCGCCGCCGATCGCGGCGAGATCACGCACGAGGAGGCGCCGATGCTGATGCGCTCCTTCTTGTCGGCCGGCGTCGACACGACCGTCAATGGACTTGGCGCGGCGATGGAGTGCCTTGCACGCAATCCCGACCAGTGGCAGCTACTGCGCGACGATCCGAGCCTGGCGCGCAATGCTTTCGAGGAAACGTTGCGGTTCGAATCGCCGTCGCAGGTCTTCTTCCGCACCACGACGCGACCGGTTGACGTTGGCGGCGTCACGATCGGCGAAGGCGAGAAGGTCTTGCTGTTCATGGCTGCCGCGAACCGCGATCCGCGGCGATGGGAAAACCCCGACAAGTTCGACATCAGACGCCGTGTTGTAGGGCATGTCGCGCTTGGCAGCGGCATCCATGGCTGTGTCGGGCAGGCGGTCGCGCGGCTCGAAGGCGAGCTCGTTCTCACCGCGCTGGCGAAGCGCGTCGAGACGATCGAGATCGTTGGCGAGCCGAAGCGGCGTTACAACAATACGCTGCGCGGGCTATCGAGCCTGCCCGTCGAAGTGCGGGCCAAACGTCATTAGCCTTCTGAACGATCGTTTACACCGCGCAAGCGAAGCCGACTTCCTCGGCCATCCGCGTGGCCTCTCTTTTCTTTTCGCCACTGAAATGTGGGAGCGCTTTTCCTATTATGGAATGCGTGCGCTTCTCGTCCTCTACATGACGAAATACCTGTTGCTGGATGGCCGCGCGGAGAATGTCGCCGGTCTTGCGGCCTTGAAGCACGCTCTTGAGACCGTGTTCGGGCCGCTCGAAATTCAACCGTTCTCGTCGCATATCTACGGCTTTTACACCGCGCTCGTTTATCTCACGCCGATATTTGGTGGCCTTATCGCCGATCGCATGCTTGGGCGCCGGCGCACGGTCATGATAGGAGCCGCGACGATGGCGGCCGGCCACTTCATTATGGCTTTCGAGCAACTCTTCCTCATGGCGCTTTTGCTGCTCATCATCGGCAACGGTGCGTTCAAGCCGAACATTTCTGTGCAGGTGGGGGATCTCTATGCACCTGCCGATGCGCGGCGTGATCGCGCCTTCTCGATCTTTTACGTCGGGATAAATCTCGGAGCATTTCTTGCGCCGTTGGTCTGTGGCACGCTTGGCGAAAAAGCGGGCTGGCACTACGGCTTTACGGCGGCCGGAATCGGCATGACGATCGGTCTTATCACCTATATCGCGGCCGCATCGCATCTTCCGCCGGCCGATCGGCCACGCGCCGACGAAACGCAAGCGGCGCTGAGCGCTGCCGAAGCGCGCCGGCTCGTCGCGCTCGCAACATTGTTTGTGCCCGTCACCCTGTTTTGGGCCGTCTATGAACAGCAGGGCAACACGATCACGCTCTGGGCGGACGATTTCACCAATCGAACGCTGCCGTTGATGAATGCCGAAATCCCGACAACGTGGTTCCAGGCGTTCAATCCTTTGATGATTTTCGCCTTTACCCCGCTGTTGCTCATGTTCTGGGCGCATCAAAGCCGGGCCGGACGCGAGCCTACCACCATTACGAAGATGGCGCTCGGTTGCTTCGGGCTTGCGCTTGCCAATGCAATCATGATTGCTGCTGCGTGGAATGCAGGGGCCGAAAAAGCCAACTGGCTCTGGCTCGTATTCTATTTCATCGTGCTGACAATCGGAGAATTGTACATCTCACCGATCGGTCTGTCTCTTGTTTCGCAAGTCGCGCCGGCACGCTATCTCTCGATGACGATGGGCGCGTGGCTTGCCACAAGCTTTGTCGGCA
>JAFAVH010000128.1 GCA_019242655.1 Methylobacteriaceae bacterium | reverse complement strand
ACGCGATTGCGGCCATAGCTCGCATAACCTGCGATTCTGCCACCAAAGTCTAGGACGACCAGACGTGAGCCGCGGCTGATCGCCGCCTGCCACCAGCGCGGTCCGCGGCGCGCGATCATGCGCTCGAGTTCGCGCCCGGGGATGATGCCCCGGTAGGCGTCGCGCCAGGCGGCGTCGTGCACCTCCGCGATTGCTTCCGCGTCGGCCGGCCGTGCATTCCGGATGGAAATGACCTTCTCGACCATGAGCTTGATGTTAGAGTCGGTTGGCGCTTCGCCGCAAGGGCTTCACGCCGAGTTTTACCTTTCGTGACCGGCTGTTGCTGTAACGCCGCGCACACCGCGTCGCCGCTGTGTCGGGGTCATGTCGGGATCGTGTCGGCCCTCCGCCGAATGCGTTCGCACAGGCGCTCAGGACCGGTTCTTGGGCGAAGCATGGTGGCTGGCGATTCGCCACTCCACGCCGATGCGCACCAGCGTCCAGCTCATCCGGTAGACGAGCGAGAAACGCGCGCCGTCACGCGCACCGGTGAACGTGACGAAGCCGGCGGAGACGATCAAATCGCGGCTGATTTCCACTGTGCACGTATCGGCGAAAGCTGCGGCCTTGTAGCCCTTAGGCAATATCGTGAAATAGTGTCGCACACCGCTTCGCCCGATATACAGGTCGGGCATCGAGCCGAAGAACAGCGCGTCGTCGGTGTAAAGCAAGGCCATTGCGTTGGAATCGCTGCGCGCAAAAGCTTCCGCCCAGCGGCGTTGCACACAAGCAACGATGTCGTTCATTGACGTCGGCCGGCGGCGGCGATCGCCTCCACCTCTATTAGGAAATCGTCGGCGAAAAGACGCGACACCTCGACCAGGGTCACAGCCGGCGCGGCCGGCGGCGTCACCGTCGCGAAGAAGCGGTTGCGGGCGCGCCGATAGGCAGCTAGCTCGCCCATGTCACGCACGTAGACCGTAAGCTTGACGAGATTGCCCGCCGTGCACCCGACGCACTCAAGCGCCGTCGAAAGATTCCGGAAAACCTGATCCGCCTGCGCCTCGAAATCGCCCCTTCCGACGATATTGCCCTCAACATCAAGCGCGGTCTGACCGGCGATGAAGATGATCCGCCCTTCCGAGACTTCGACGACATTGGAATAGCCGGGCGGTGGCGCGAGGCCCGGCGGATTTGCAAACCGGAGTGCCGGTCCCGCGACACTTTCAGTCATGACCATCTCCCTCTGCGACTAGGCATGGGACTTTGTGGCCAAAGTTGCGCAATTGATCGGGGATTTTGCCTCGCGCTGGCGCGCGCTCTAGATTGTCGACGTGGCTGACGTTCCAAATCGCTGCCGGCGGTATCCGCTCAAGGGGCTGACGATCGTACTTGTCTGCGGCGTCGCCGCGGCCCCTGCGTTGGCGCAATTGCAGCTTCCCGGCGCGCTGGGCCAGCCGGCCCCGGCGGGTACCGCCGTCGCGCCGCCGCCCGAAGCGCCGAAAGAAAAGCCGAAGCCGCCAATTTTGCGCGCTCCTGTCGAAGACGCAATTGTCGGACGTACGCTTCTGCGCAACGGCTCGACTGGAACGCTCGTCATTGAGCGCGCCGGCAAGGAGCTACGCGTGCAAAAGCTCGCGCTGACGGGAGATCAGATTTCGAAGCCTAGTGAGCACTGCCGGATCGAGGTCTCCGGCACGCCGCTCGCACTTACGTCCGAGGGTAAAGGCGCGGGCTTATCGCGCTACAAAATCGCACTGGAGATTTGTCCCTTCTCGTTCGACGTGCTCGACGGCGCCGTGCTCGCTTCGAATGGCGGTAAAACCTGCGAGTTCAAAGCTGCCGATTGTCAGGTCGATCCCGCCGGTCTTTGGGGCCCGCGCCCGGCGGAATTCAACGCTGAACGCATCAAAACGTTCGAACGCGAACGCGTGCATGCCGAAAACACCGTTCGCGCCGATTTTCGCGCGTTGCTCGCCGCGGCCGGCAAGGACAAGCAGCAGACGAAGGCGCTCGCGAGCGAGCAGGCGGGCTTTTCCTCCGAGCGCGAGGAGAAATGCCGCACATATGCTGGTGAAGAAGTGCACGGCTTTTGCGCGCTGCGTTTCACCGAAGCGCGCGCGATCGCGCTCGGATCGAGATTGGCGGGTGTGGAAGAGGTAAAGCCTAAGCCGAAACCAAAGCCGAAACCGGTCGCACCGCCGGAGGCGGCACTGCCTCAGCAATAGCCAAATGTGTCTGGTCAGGCGCGCCGATAGACGAACACGTCTTGATGGCCGTCAAGCGCCAGCGCGTGGTGCGCGATAAACTCGAGGCCCGGCGCTGCCGCCGCGACGAGTTTCTTCACCTCGTCGGCAACTATCCAAGTCAGCCCGTATTCGGCGTAATAATAGGGATAGCGTTCATAAAAAAAGCCGGTGCGATCGAGCTCGGCGTTCAGCTTTTCCTTGTCCAACCAATATTGCTCGTAGATTTCAGCCTTTTCGGCCGACTGCTTGCCGTGCGTGGAGAAAACCAGGACGCCTTCCGGCTTTAAAAGTTTGCTCACTCTGGCAAGATTGTCTTCGATCATCAGCCGCGGAAGGTGTGTGTAGACGGACAAGAGATAGATGAGATCGAACGTCTCATCGTACTCCTCCCCCATTGCATCGACGACCGGAACGCGTCGAACGCCGAATTCAGCCGCGGTAAAACGCGCGCCTTCATCGATCACATCGCAAACGGACATGGCTTGTGCCGGGAGTTTATGACGCAACTCCCGGACAATACGCCCGTACCCGCAGCCGACCTCCAGGCAGGCTTCAATGCCTTGCCAATCACGACCGGCCTCCTGCAATGATCTTTCGAGAATGCCGACGAAGTCGACGGCACCTTGCCGATAACTTCTGAGATGATCGGCGGAGGTCGAAGACAGCATGAAGTCGTTGTAATGGGCTCTGCTATCGAGAGCTGGCACGTACCGCGCGCCCATGTAGGACCCGAACGCAAATCGCGCTTTGCGGCCCACCTGATAGACCATGCGCGTGCGCTTCACGGCGTTGAGAACATTGGTCGGCAACAGCTTGGTTTTCACGGCGCTTACCCATTACGGTCACGAGTCGACGACAAAGTAATAGATGCGCGTCGTTGCGGAGTTCTTACCTGCAGACAAGCTTAACCTAAGCTTCGCCTCCTCTTTGGGGCGTTAAGCGAAAAGGCTTAAAAATCACTGGCAATGCCCTTCACCTCCCAATCGCCGTAGCGCGTCGGGTCGGGACCATCTCGCCCTTCGATTTCTTTGGGAGGGGCGGCGGCTGCACTCGCCTTCCGCCGCTCCGCAGCTTCAGCCAGGGCGCGTTCGGCTTCAGGTGTGAGACTGCGCTTGTGGGCAGTCCTAGCGGCTGGGTCCGGCGCCGGCTTCTCTTTTTCTGTCACCGCCCTCCCCGGCCTTGCGTTCGTCGCGATCGTAATCGCACCTATATGAAGTTTCGAGACACCCGGCCCTGCGCCGGAGGAGGCCGTTCCATGCAATTCATGCGCACCGCCGTATTGCTGGCGACGATGACCGCATTGTTCCTTGTCGTCGGCGCGCTCATCGGCGGCCGCGGCGGCATGATGATCGCGCTGCTTTTTGCAATCGGAACCAATCTTTTCGCCTATTGGAATTCCGACCGCATGGCGTTGTCCGCCGTGGATGCGCGTGAGATCGACTATGCGACCGCGCCCGATATCGTTCTTCTTGTCGGCGATTTGGCCACGCGCGCGGGGCTGCCGATGCCGCGCGTCTACGTCGTCGACAGCCCGCAGCCGAACGCCTTCGCGACCGGCCGCGATCCGGCGCATGCGGCCCTCGCCATCAATACCGGCCTCGTCCACATGCTGACCCGCGAGGAGCTTGCCGGGGTCGTCGCCCACGAGCTGGCGCATGTGAAAAATCACGACACGCTGACCATGACGATTACCGCCACGCTCGCCGGCGCGATCTCGTCGATTGCCCATTGGGGCGTCTTCTTCGGCGGCGGCCGCCGCAATGGCCTTGGCCTGTTCGGCTCGATCGCCATGGCGATTCTCGCGCCGATCGCCGCAATGGTCGTGCAGATGGCGGTGAGCCGCGGCCGCGAATACGAGGCCGACCGGATGGGCGCCGAAATCTGCGGCAATCCGCTCTGGCTCGCCTCGGCGCTCGCCAAGATCGCCAATGCCGCCGAGCATATTCGCGACGAAGCGGTCGAAGCGCATCCGGCGATGGCGCATATGTTTATCGTGAACCCGCTCACCGGCCGCGGCACCGACTCGCTGTTCTCGACCCACCCCGCGGTCGAGAACCGCATCGCGGCGCTCGAAGACCTCGCGCGCAGCATGGGCGCGAGCTGGCACGCGGCGCCGCAGCCCGAAGCCGCGCCGCGCGCGCCCGCTTACGAAAGCGCGAATGGCTGGCAGCCTTTCCGCCAGCCCACAGAAGCGCCACGTGAGCCCGGCACATTCCTCGGTGGGCGCGGCATCGCCGATTCGCGTTGGAATCGCGGGCGTTCATCGTCGCCTCAGCAGCCCTGGGGCTGAATAAGCTAAGTACGGTCAAGGACGCGGCGTGAGCAAACCGACCCGGCGCACGGGGCAAAGAACCAAACCCGGGCAGGGTCAGTCCGCCGATGAAATCCGTGCGCGCGAAATGGCGAGCGTGCCGGGCCTTGCCGCGCGCGTCGCCGCCGGCCGCGTCATCGCCGACGTGCTCACCGGCGGCCACGCACTCGACGAGCGCTTCTCGCCAAACGCCGTTCCCTCGCGGATCACCGGGCTCGATGCCCGCGACGCGGCGTTTGCGCGCTCGATCGCGACAGTGTCGCTGCGCCGGCTCGGCACAATCCGCCACGCGCTCGCCGCCCTCCTCGAAAAAGGGCTGCCGCGGCAGGCGGGCCAGCTCGAATGGCTGCTCATCGCCGCTGCGGCGCAGATCCTTTTTCTCGATGTGCCGGATCATGCCGCCGTCGATCTCGCCGTGCGCGAATCGCGTCTCGACCCGAAGACCGCGCCTTTCGCCGCTTTGATCAACGGCGTCCTGCGCAATCTCGCGCGCCAACGCGAGGAATTCCTCAACACCTCCGATCCGCTCGATCAGGACACGCCCGCCTGGCTCGCTGCGCGCTGGCGCAAGAACTACGGACAGGAGACGGCGCACGCGATCGCCGCCGCGCATCGCGAAGAGCCGCGGCTCGATCTCTCGGTCAAAAGCGATCCGCAGGATTGGGCCGAGCGTCTCGGCGGCACGGTTCTGCCAACGGGGTTGGTGCGCCTGCGCAGCCACGAGCCGATCGCCGAGCTCCCCGGCTATGCCGACGGCGAATGGTGGGTGCAAGATGCCGCCGCCGCGTTGCCGGTGCGCCTGCTCGCCCCGCGCGCCGGCGAGCGCGTGCTCGACCTTTGTGCAGCGCCGGGCGGCAAGACCGCGCAGATCGCCGCTTCGGGCGCGCAGGTGACGGCGCTCGACAAATCGGCCGAGCGTCTGCGGCGGCTTACCGAAAATCTCGAGCGCCTGCATCTCTCGGCCGAAGTGATTGTCTCCGACGCCACCACTTATTCCGGCGGGCCGTTCGACGCGATCCTGCTCGACGCCCCGTGCACATCGACCGGCACGATCCGCCGGCATCCCGACGTTGCCTGGACGAAGCGGCCCGGCGACGTGGAGGCGCTGGCGGCGTTGCAAACGCGCATGCTCGATCGCGCTGCAAGCTTGCTCGCGCCGGGGGGAAGGCTTGTTTACTGCACCTGCTCCTTGGAGCCGGAAGAAGGCGAGGCGCATGTGCCAGCGCTGTTGCGCCGCAATCCCGATCTTCGCCTCGCGCCGATCACGTCGGAGGATTCGATTCCCGTCGGATTTGTCACCGCGGAGGGCACGATGCGCACCTTGCCGAATGCATGGCCGAACGACGAGCCGCGTCTTGCCGGGCTCGACGGGTTCTTTGCCGCGCGGTTTCAGCGGGTGGGGGCGTAGGCCCCGCACTCAATGAGAGATTGACTGACTAGAGCGCGTGCTCACAATCTTGAAGCAGATCGGATCTTGGCGATTGCAACGGCCCCATGCGGACATAAACCTCGCGCGGCACGCCGTAAGCTCGCATCATTCGCATGCTGTCGTTGAGGCCGCAGGCCTCGCTTTGGACAACGAAGAGCCACAGCGCGTATCCGGCCTGCGCGACGAGGCCATCGCGAATGTCCCGATCTGCCGTGCGCGGGCATGCGGCAAGCGCCGCCAGCGCGCCCTCTAATCTTCGTCCAAGCCGTCCGAGCGCTGACGCCTTTTCCTGGACGAGCTCGTATTGAAGCGCCTCGTATCCGGAGTGAACAAGATTCATCGTCATGAAAGCGGGCTATTCCTCATCTATTGGTTGCCACCCGCTCAACAAGATGCGCACGCGAGGGTGCGGGCGCGAACCCATCAGCGAAATATTGCGTTTCATTGGCGACCAGCCCATCGCGAAATTCCATGATGCTCACCGCGTAAGACGGCACACCGTCATAGCTTAGCACGAACTCGGTGACCCACAGGTTGCCGCTGCCGATAATGTGCTGGACCTTGAAGCGCTTTCTGTTCGGCTGGACGAATCGGCTCTCTTGGATGTTGCGCCGGCCGCAAATCCGCTCGCCCGATTGAGGATAATGGAGCACAGCATCCTCGCGGTAGATTTCATGTTCGACTTCGAAGTCGCCGGCGTCCGAAGCATCCCAATGGCGCTGCAGCGCTGCCCGCACAACTCGATCATCCATATCGACGTCCCACCGATGCGCGCACTCAACGCTTCTGGTACGGGTGGAAAATGTGGTCCTTCGCCTTCACGGCCACATGGCACGCGTGTCCGCAATTTGCGGGGCTGGGATCGGCCGCGAATGTTTCGGATGCCGCGTCAAAGTTAAAAAGCGCATATCCCCATCCACCGCTTTGCAGGAATCGTTTGCTGTCTTTTTCCATAACGAACGCCTGCGAAAACACGTCAGGCACATCGACGACGAAGGGCGCTTCGGTGCTCTTCGTCGGCTTCCACTGTAGCTTCGCGATCTTTGCGCCGTCCGGGAACGGCTGACCGTTGCCGGGAATGCCGGCTTTGTATGCCGCAATCATGGTTGGATCGGCGACGATCACCTTGAGCACTTCGTCAGTGCGAGCGGAAGAGACCACCGCCCAGTCCTCGTATCCTCTGAAATCGGAGAACGCGATTCCATCCGGCGATTTCAGCGTGTACTTGTCCTGCGCGGAAACAGCGATGCCGCCGAGAGCGGCAAGAGCTACGGTCGCGACCGCAATCACCAGCTTGCTTCTGCGCTGCATGGCTTAATCCTCCCGCGACGAACGCTACACCCGACCGTCGCGAATAAGAAAGCACGGGAGTCCGCGGGACCGGTTTGCGTGAGAGGGAACGCTTACGGCTCAACCTTGTCAGGTTGGACGAGAAGGAAATGCGCCGCCGTTCACTTGGCTGCCGACATACTGCGCGGCAGCATACATTCATTCGACATCGCCGGCGACACGTACGCTTCGCCACCGCGCGGCATAGGGCAGCGCGAACAAGTACAGACCGGTGATGAGAAGCAGGACGAGCGGGAGCAGCGCCAGGAGCCCTACCCAAATGCTTTGTTCTGCCCGCATCATCAGGGCGGCGATGTTAACGATGACGGCCAGCGTGAAGGCGATCGACAGCCAGCGGTGAATTTGACGAACCCACATGTTCCAAATCATTGATGACCCCTTCCGAAGAACCGAAGCGCGACCCGGCAGACGTCAATCGCCGCGCGCGACGACCTGCTCGAGATTGGCAAAGAACTTCTGCCAGCCGAACTTCGCGCCCTGATAGGCTTGCTCGTGATCCGTACGGAAGCCGGATTGCTCCATGCGCAGATGCGTGCCGGTGCGCGTCGGTGTAAGCGTCCAGGTGACGACGCTTTCGAGCCCCATCGCATCCCACGTGTAAGACAGAGTTCTGTTCGACTCGATTTCGAGCACCTTGCAGTCGACGGCACCCCAATCGCCGCGAAGATTGAAGCGGTGGTCGACGCGAGGCTGGAAATCGTTCTTCATCAGCCATTCCTCGATGAGGTGGGGCTCTGTGAGTGCGCGCCAGATCCTTTCCGGCGGATGCGGAATGTCACGCTCGACGATGACGGAGCGCGTGCCGGCCGCGATACCATTCATGTGATTCATCCTTAAAACGTGTTCAAGCGCCGTTTCATTTCTTCCGAGCGCGCACTGACATGTTCAGCGCGACGGCGGCGCGAATGAGCTTCTTCAACGCCGCCTCGTTGAGCTTCTCGCCCTCGTGAATATCGATGGCGCGCCGCACGTTGCCCTCGAGGCTGGAATTGAAGAGGCCTGCGGGATCGTCGAGCGACGCGCCCTTGGCAAAGGTCAGTTTCACGACGGTCTTGTACGTCTCGCCGGTGCAGATAATGCCGGCATGCTCCCACACCGGCACGCCGCGCCACTTCCACTCTTCCGTGACTTCGGCGTCGGCCTCTTTGATAAGATGCCGCACGCGCGCGAGCATCTCGCCACGCCAATCGCCGAGTTCCCTGATCCGCGCATCGATCAGCTTTGAGGGAGAGGCCGCTGCTTTCGCCGGCGCCGCGGGCTTGCTCATTGGTCCATCCGTTTCAGGAGATTTTCGAGTTCGTCGAACCGGCCTGGCCAGAACGCCGCCATCTCGCTTGTCCAGTCGACGAGAGGCGCGAGCGCGCGGGGCTCGGCGCTGTAATGCGTCTGGCGGCCGGCATGGCGGTCGCGCACGAGGCCCGCCTGCTTCAAGATGCTGAGATGCTTCGAGACGGCCGGCTGCGACACTCCGGCCCGCGCCTGCAGGGCGCCGACGGTCTGCTCGCCGTCGCGGCAGAGCCGCTCAAAAATCGCGCGCCGCGTCGGATCGGCGAGCGTTCTGAACAGCACATCGGGGGCGTCGAGCATTGGAATGCATAATCTGCCGGTTATGGGATTATTCATAACCAGCAGGATATGCGTTCGTCAAGCGGCGCCCGGTCTACGATATGGTTAACGGCGTCTAAACGTTTCAGGATCGATAGTTGGGGAACCGCCCCCGACACCCATTATTCAAGTGTAATGCCGCCGCTGCCTTTCCGAGGAGATCTTTCTCTATCGCTCGTCGCTGAACGGTTGCAGCTCGTCGGCATGCTCGGCCGCCGGAGCTTGCGCCGCGCCTTCGGGATGGCTGTCGACCCTTTGCGGCCGCTCACGCATATGCGCGCCAAAGCGCCGCAGCGGCTCGCGATTGCGCCGCAGGATATCCGCACCGTCGACCCGACGATCGCGACCGAAATCTATTC
>JAFAVH010000005.1 GCA_019242655.1 Methylobacteriaceae bacterium | reverse complement strand
CGATTGAGAAAGCTCTCATAGAGCGTCCGCGTTGCATCGGCCTCGCGCTCCAGATCGCGCAGCCGCACCGAGGTGCCGCTATTCGCGATCGTCAATTTCTGCGCGCTGGCCAAATTCTCTTCGATCGCGGCTTGAGCGGCCGCAGCGCGGTCGTAGTCGCGCCGGAAACTATCGGCGATACGCTTCGATTCGATGTCCATCGCTCTACGCGCGTCGGCCAAGACGGACTGCGCCTTCTTCACCGCGGGATGAAGCGGGCCGAGATCGGTGGACAAATCGGCGAGCTGACGCTGCGCCTCGGCAACGCGGCTGCGCAGCGCCGTCACCGTTCCGAGATTGAGGCTTTCCGTAAGCGGCCCAAGATCGCCGCGCTGCTTCAGCGCTTTTTGCACCTGCTCGCTGCGCGCTCGCGCATCCTCCGTGCGCACGCGGGCAAGCGTCAGCTGCTGATTGATGTCGCGCAATTGCTGGTCGGACACGAGCTGCTCGCGCGTACCGATCAGACCGTTCCTGGCCTTGAACTCCTCGACTTGCCGCTCCGCATCGAGCAATTGGTGGCGCAATCCCTCAAGCCGGGAGGTGAGGACAGTGCTCGTCCCGCGCGCCGATTGCGCATAGAGGACGGACTGCACCTCGATGAAAGCGTGCGCAACCGCGTTCGCCAACCTGGCGGCCTTCTCGGGATCACGACTTGCGACGCCGATCTCGATGATGAACGTACGTTCCGGCCGCCGCACAGTCAGGCGCTGCGACAGTGCACGGACGGCCGCGCGTGTCGTCTCTCCGGGGATTTCGCGTGCGCCGAAGAGCGTGCCGAGAAGTGAAAAGCCCCTCGGCGCGAATTCCGGGTCCTTGTCGAGCGCTTCAGCCGCGACGACCCGATCGAGAACGAGCTGCGACGAGACGATCCGCGCCTGGCTTTCGACAAGATTGATGTAGCCCGTCGAGTCCTGCGCATTGGCGGGGTCGCGTTCCGCGCCGGGCAGGCCGCGCGGATCGAGATAGATTTGCGCAACGGCTATGTAGCGCGGCGGCAGGGTCTTCGAGAGCACGACCCCGATGACCGCGCCGGAGAGCACGAACAGCGCGATCAGCAGTCGATGTGCGAGCGCGAGGCGCAGAAATTCGTTTACCGAGCCCTTATCCGCGACGCTGCCGACCGGCGCGCCCGCCGGGGCAGGGGGCTGCCCATCGATGGTGCCGCCATAGTCCAACATGAGTCCCCGGTGATGGCTTGCGCGAGGCAATCAGCGCACACCCATCATCGGCCATTATGGTTAATAAAGGCTGGATGCGCTCAGGCCGACGCCGCCGCGACGCCGGATGAGGCCTTGGCGATGAAGTGATCCGCCATGAGCTCGTACGAGCGTTTGCGTGCCGCGTGATCGTAGATCGCCGTCGTGATCATGACCTCGTCGGCTTGCGTCGCGTCCATGAGCGGCATCAGCTGCATCTCGACCGACTCGGGCGTGCCGACGAACAGGCGCTCGCGGCTCTTTCGCATCCGCGCGCGATCCTGATCGGTATAGGGATAAGCGGCGGCTTCCTCTGGACTGGGCAGCGGGTGGTACTCGCCCTGCGCCCGCCGCAGCCAGTTCAGCTCCATGCTCGAGGCGAGGCGTTCGGCCTCCGCCTGCGTCTCTGCGCATACGACCGCGACCGCCAGGATGGCGTGGGGAGCCTCGCGCCAGGCGGACGGCTGGAACTTCAACCGATAATCGCGCATCGCCGCGACGGCATCGTAGGTCGCAAAGTGATGGGCGAAGGCAAAGCCCATGCCGATCCGTCCTGCGAGCTCCGCGCTGTAATCACTTGATCCAAGGAGATAAAGCGGCGGCAAGCGCACGTCCGAGGGCATCGCGACCACGTTGCGGAAAGGATGATTTCCCGGCCAGCCGCCGGTCTCCCATAGCAGCAGCTCCTGCAGCCGCTCGAGAAAATCGTCGCCCTCACGGCGGTCCTGCCGCCGGCGGAGAGCCACCGCAGTTACGCCGTCGGTTCCAGGTGCGCGGCCGAGACCGAGGTCAATGCGCCCGGGAAACAGCGCCTCAAGCGTTCGGAAGCGCTCCGCGACGATCAGCGGGGCGTGGTTCGGCAGCATGATCCCGCCGGAACCGACGCGAATTTTTTGCGTCACCGCAGCGATCTGCCCGATGAGAATGTCCGGCGCGGCAATCGCCACCGAGGGCAGATTATGATGCTCGGCGATCCAGTAACGCCGATACCCAAACCCATCTACGTGCCGCGCGAGGTCAATGCTATTGCGCAACGCCGCCGAGGGTGGCGTGCTGGTCGTCACGAAAGCGAGGTCGAGGACGGAAAGGGGAACCATGGGAAGAATTTTTCAGACGGTTGCGCCCGCGCGGAATGCTTGGGCCGCCCTGATATAGTTGCTTTGCAACCGCGGTTCACCCGAGCGCCGCCGCGTCTATCTTAGGAGGGCGGATCAGCCCCGATCTACGCGATGGCTTTGATGCGCATATCAATCGGGACGAGCGGATTCGCGAAGCTTCGCAGC
>JAFAVH010000342.1 GCA_019242655.1 Methylobacteriaceae bacterium | reverse complement strand
TCTTCATTCCGGAGAATGCGCCGTTCAGCGCCGAACAGCGCGCCTGGCTCTCCGGGTTCATGGCGGCGTTGGTCAGTCCCGACGTAACCGGCGCGACCGCGCTCTCGGCTGATGAAGCCGGCGCGGTGCTTGGTGAGGGCAAGTCCGCTGTTCCCCTCGCGAGCAATGACGAAGCGCCATGGCACGATCCCGCGATGCCGCTCGACGAGCGCATGGAGCTAGCCGCGGAGAAACCGCTCGCGCCGAAACTGATGGCGGCGATGGCGCAGCAGGATTGCGGCCAATGCGGCTACAATTGCGCCGACTATGCGAACGCGATTTTCCTGCGCAAGGAAGAGCGGCTGAACCTCTGCGTGCCAGGCGGCAAAGACACGACACGCATGGTCAAGAAGCTCGCGGAAGCGCTGACCGAGGAAGCGTCTGTCGCGCCTACGGTCGATGCAGCGCCTGCAGCACCTGCCGTCGTAGACGCCGCTAATTTCGGCAGAAGCCGCGAGCAACCAACAAATGCAAAACTTCTCGGCCGCCGCCTTCTCAATGGGCCGGGTTCCGAGAAAGAGACTTGGCACATCGATTTCGATCTCTCGGACAGTGGCATCGACTACGAGGTCGGCGACTCCTTCGGCATCTTCGCCAAGAACAATCTCGGCCTGGTCGATCAGATCATCGCCATGCTTGGTGCAGCGCATACGACGCCGGTCCGCGAGCGCACCTTGCGTGAAGTGTTGCACGAAGAGGTCTCGCTCGGAGCTGCACCGGACTCGCTTTACGAGCTTTTCTCCTACGTTTCCGGCGGCAAGGTGCGCGACAAAGCCCGTGCGCTGGCGCGCGGCGAGGATCCGGATGGCGACGCAGCGCATATCGATGTGCTCGGCGCTTTCCAGAAATTCCAAACGGTACGTCCCCATCCCGAGGCGCTGATCGACGCGCTCGAGCCGTTGCAGCCGCGGCTCTACTCGATTTCGTCGTCGCACAAGGCTGCGCCCGGCCGCATTTCGCTCACCGTCGACGCGGTCCGCTACATCGTCGGCAAGCGCAAGCGCCTCGGTCTTGCTTCCACGTATCTCGCCGAGTGCGCCGCGCCTGGCGACACGCTGAAAGTCTACGTGCAGAAGGCGCATAACTTTAGTCTTCCTGCCGATCCGAATATTCCGATCATCATGGTCGGGCCCGGCACTGGTGTCGCGCCATTCCGCGCCTTCCTGCAAGAGCGGCAAGCGATCGGTGCGTCGGGACAGAACTGGCTCTTCTTCGGCCATCAGCGCTCGGCTTGCGATTTCTTTTATCGCGAGGAGCTGCATGAGTTGCGTCAGAAGAACGTGCTGACGCGCCTGTCGCTTGCCTGGTCGCGCGACGGCAAGGAAAAGTTCTACGTCCAGGATCGGATGCGCGAAGTCGGGGCTGAGCTCTGGCAATGGCTCGCGCGCGGGGCGCATTTCTACGTCTGCGGCGACGCCAAGCGCATGGCTAAGGATGTCGAGGCGGCGCTGGTTGAAATCGCCGCGGCGCATGGCGCGCGTTCGACGGACGAGGCGATTGCTTTCGTCGCGTCGCTGAAAAAGGCGGGGCGCTACCAGGCGGATGTGTATTAGCGCTCGGCGCGCTAAGGCTTCATGCTTTTTGGCAAATTTGCCAAGTCCAGCGCCTCTTCCTCGCACATGACGCGCACGACCCGCGCCATCTCTTCGACCTCGCTGGTTTGAGGCGTGCTCCGCCCGGTGAATCCGCCGACCAGCTCTTTCAAGCTCCGCAATGCACCGGAATTTCGCACGTAGTGGCGCATGAAAACGCGCATCACATGCGCAACGCCGTCCTCCGTCACCGAACGGCAATCCTCAGCGAAGTACGAGGTTTTGCCGAAGCCGCCGGTGACGATCTCATAGGAGGGAAAGTAGGCAACGCCCTTGCATGCTTTAACGATCTTTTCGCATGCGACTCTCAGAACGGATTTGGAAGCCACCGTCGAAACGAGAACGTGACGCGGTTCCGCGGTCGCGATCAGCGGCACCGGCGACACGGTCAAAATAACGCGCGCTTCCGGATTTACGGCGCGCAACTCCGACACAAACGCCGTCATGTCGGCAACAACGTCCTCGACATCGAGGTTCACAAACTCATGCCGCCTTCCGTCGAACGTGCCGCCGAGCACACCCGGGCACAGCGGAAAGACGGCGCCGTCTTCGCGCGAGACCCAGCACTCGGTCAGACCGAGCGTGAAGACCAATACATCGAGATTTTCAAACATCTCGCGGATGTGGTGAAGATGGCTCTCGCGGTCCGTCCGGTATTCCCGCATCGAGCTGAAACCATCCGGCTGGATATTCGGACGAAATGGATCGATGATCTTCGTAGAGCCTTCGACCCAGACATCTTCCTTCGGCGTGAACCGGCCGAAGGCGCGGCGCAGCAATTGCAGCAATTGCCGACTCGTATAAATGTTGCCGTAGCGCGCGGTGAAGACACCGTAACCGAGGTTCAGCGCGATATTCGGCTGCGCGATCGGATTGGCGGTCTCTGTCACATAATAATTGAGGCCGCTCTCGCGCAGATACCGGCCGATATGTTGCGCAAAGCAGCTGCCCGAGGTCGCGACCTTGTCGTGGGCTCCGATCGTGAACGGCACGTCAACGACCGGATCGAGATCGGGCGCCGCAACATTGCTTATGGCGCGGCGCCACAAAGCATGATCGGGCAAATCTTTGTAGGGATGGCTCATGAGACTCGCGCCTCTTCCACCCGTGCTCGATATAGATCGATGACGCTCTTCATGGCCTTGATACCATAGTGCGGGTTCGCGTGCGTTGCATCCGTGCCCCAGCCGGCTTCGGCAAGCATGCCGTTTTCATCGACCATATCGGCGGGGGCAGGCACATAAGAAATGTCGAGCTCCTTGCAGAACCTCCTGTATATATCACTCTCGAGCCGCCATAGCTTGTAGCGGATCAGCTCGGGGGCAATCTTCTTCCGCAACAAGCGGGCGCGTGCAAGTTCGCGCGGATAGGCAAGCACGTGCCGGTTGGGCAGCGGCGGCGGCGGTTCAAGCTGGATAACCGGAAGCTTCGTCGCCAATCGGAATGCACGTATCGCCTGCAAAGAGTCCGCCATGTAATGATTCAGAACCTCGCGAATGAGCGCCTCTGGCACAAGCTCGTGGCCAGGCTGCAGCGGCAGATCGGGTTCGCTGCTCAGGACAAAATCGAAAGGCCGCTTGTTCCTGACAATTCCGAGCACATTGTGTTCATTGCCGCCGCAAACGAGAACCACGAAATCCCATGGAAGCTCCACAAGCTGCTGGGCAAGCTTCGGATTGAGCTGCGGGCCTTCGGCGGCACCCTGAAGCACTGGATTGAAGGCGGGATCATAGAGATAAACGAACCGGCTCTCGATGCGCGGCGCCTCGTTGGGCAAATCGGAAGCTTGATATTCGTAGACGCCCTTCGCAAACGCGACGATGTGGCTGTGGCCGAAAGCGATAAAACGATACATCGAATCGGATCGGTCCAGGCCGGAGATTCAGTCTTGCAGGCGCGGTTGCTGATAAAAAACGTGAAGCGCGCAGCGGGCGCAGTCCCCCGAGACAGCGCTTCTTATCATCTTTTGCTCGCCCTTGCAGGCGTGCGGCGAACCGGACCCGCTTCGGAAATGCGACGCGTCGCGCTCGTCAGCCAGCGGCGCAAATTCGCGGGCACAAGCGGCGAAAGCTTCGTCCGCACATCCTTGTGATAGGCATCAAGCCATGCCGACTCGTCATCAGTCATCAGCTTTGGCTCGACGAGGTTAATGTCGATCGGAGCCAAGGTGAGCACGTCGAAGCCGAGCATCTCGCGTTCTGCGCCCTTGATGGTGCGCGGCGCAACAACGACAAGATTCTCGATGCGGATTCCATACGCGCCGGCTTTGTAATAACCAGGCTCGTTCGACAGGATCATGCCCGGCTCGAGCGTGACGTGGCCGATTTTGGAGATGCGTTGCGGTCCCTCATGCACCGAGAGATAGGCGCCGACGCCGTGACCTGTGCCGTGGTCGAAATCGAGACCCGCCGCCCAGAGATATTGGCGCGCCAAGGCATCGATCTGCGCGCCGGACGTGCCAAGCGGAAAAACAAGCCGCGAGATCGCGATGTGTCCCTTCAACACGCGCGTGAAACGGTCGCGCATCTCGCGCGTCGGCCGGCCGACCGCGATCGTGCGCGTGACGTCGGTCGTACCGTCCTCGTATTGCGCACCGGAATCGATGAGGAACAGGCCGCGGCCGATCCTCGCATTGCTCGTGCGCGTCACGCGATAATGCGGGCTTGCCGCATGCGCGCCGGTTGCAGAGATCGTCGGAAATGAGATGTCGCGTAGCTTACCCGTTTGCTGACGAAATGCTTCCAGCGCCGACGCTGCGTCGATCTCGGTCAGCTTGCCCTTCGGCGCTTGGCGATCGAACCAGGCGAGGAAGTGGACGAGCGCGACGCCATCGCGCAAATGCGCCGCTTTGACCCCGTCGATCTCGCGCGCATTCTTGCGCGCCTTCATCAACGCAATGGGATCGGCAGCGATCTCCGGCGTGCCGCCATTGCTTCGAACAATCTCGACGAGCTTCGCGGGTGCGGTCGCAGCGTCGAAGCGAACTTTCTTGTCGCGCGCGCGGGTGCCGAGATCGTCCGCCAACCGGCCGGGCTCCTCGATGTCGGCGCGTTCACTCAGCTTTGCGCGCACGCTATTCGAAAGCTTCGCGCCGTCGAGATATAGACGCGGCTTTCCCTTCGCGGGAATCAGCGCATAACCGAGCGGCAACGGGGTGTGCGCGACATCGCTGCCGCGAATGTTGAACGCCCATGCAAGCGCATGCGGATCGCTGACCAGGAGCGCGTCGGCTCCGGCGAGCTTTTCGCGAATGCGCGCGAGCTTCCTTAGTACAGACTCGCCTGCCAAACGTTCGGGATAAAGCATGATGGCGCCTTGCGGCGCGTCCGGCCGGCCGGTCCAAATCCGATCGATCGGATTTGTCGCAACTGCAACGAGCTCGGCGCCTTTGGCGGCGAGCTTCTCGCGGTACGTGTCGGCCTGACCCGGCGTGTGTACCCACGGATCGTAGCCGATGCGCTGGCCTTCTTTGACGTGCTCGACGAGCCAGGAAGAGGGCGGCGTCCGGGTGATGTCCACGATCGCATGAAGCTGCGTATCGACCTCGCCTCGCGCCTGCAGCGTGTAACGTCCGTCGACGAAAAGTGCGGCTTTGCCGCCGAGCACGATTGCGAGACCTGCCGACCCGGTAAATCCGGTGAGCCAAGCGAGCCGTTCGGCGCATTTCGGCACGTATTCGTTCTGATGTTCGTCGGCGCGCGGCACGATGAAACCATCTAAGTTCTCGTGCTTCAGTTTTTCGCGGCGAGCGGCGAGACGCGGCTTCGCCTGAGCGGGATCGCTCTGTACGTCGAACGATTGGAAGCGGCTCTCGAACATCTGCGCGACACTAGAGACCGCCCTGGGGACGGGCAACATTGACGCATGTATGACGCATGTATGTGTGTGTTGCGCCGCGCGCGTTTGTGCGATGCTCGCACGCGGAGAGCGATGCCCGAGACCTTTCACTGGGAGACCTACAAGGAGGCGCTGCTGTTCCTCGGAACAGCCGGCGTCATCGTGCCGTTGTTCAGGCGTCTGCACCTCAGTCCCGTGCTCGGATTCCTTGCGGCCGGCGTCCTGCTCGGCCCCTATGGGTTGGGACGCGTCGCGATCTCCGCCGGTTGGGTCTCTTCGTTCGCGCTGACCAATCCGGAAGCCGTTGCCGCCGTCGGCGAATTCGGCGTCGTTTTCCTCTTGTTCATGATCGGGCTCGAGCTCTCCTGGGAGCGCCTGCAGCGCATGCGGCGGCTCATTTTTGGGCTTGGCGCGGCGCAAGTCATTGCATGCGCGACGGTTCTCGCCTCGTTTGCCGCTTGGCTCGGGATGGGTCTCCGCAACGCAATCATCTTTGGCGCGGCGCTCTCGCTCTCGTCGACGGCGATTGCCATTCCGGTCCTTGCCGAGCGGCGGCGGCTGGCGACGGGCGCGGGCCGCACCGCCTTCTCGATCTTGCTCTTCCAGGATCTCATGGTCGCGCCGTTGCTCTTCACCGTCTCGATTCTCGGCGCGCCGCATCAGTCTCAGCCCGCCGAGCCGATCCTTACGGAACTCCTCTGGACGATCGCTCCCGCCTTCGTTGCGCTGGCTTCGGTGCTGCTCCTCGGACGGCTCATCCTGCGGCCGCTGTTCCATCTGGTCGCCGCGGCGAAATCGACCGAATTGTTCATGGCGGCCTGCCTGTTCGTCGTCATCGGTACGAGCGTCGCCACAGCGGCGGCCGGGCTCTCCATGGCGCTTGGCGCCTTCATTGCCGGCCTCCTGCTGGCCGAAACCGAGTTCCGGCGAGAGATCGAGGTGACGATCGAGCCGTTTCAGGGCCTGCTGCTTGGGTTGTTCTTCGTGTCGATCGGCACTGGGCTCGATCTGTCGCAGGTGGCCTCGGCGCCGGGCGTGATCGTCGGCTTTGTCGTCGGTCTCATCGCGGTCAAGGCCGCGATCATCTTCCTGCTTGCCCGCGCCTTCCGGCTCGGCCCGAGGCTCGCTGGCGAGGTCGCCCTGGTGCTGGCGCCGGGCGGCGAGTTCGCTTTTGTCATGATCGGCGCGGCCATCGCCGGGAAGGTTGTGCCGGCCGCGACTGGCGGCGAGGTGATGGTCATCGTCACCCTGTCGATGTTCGCGCTGCCGCTTCTCGGCTTCATCGGCGCCAAGTTTGGGCAGCGCCAAGCGCCTGACGGGGCGGCGCTGGCGGCGCTCGCCCCCGAGGCGGATATCGGCGCCGGGCGCGTGATCATCGTCGGCTATGGCCGCGTCGGTCAGCTTGTCGGCCAGATGCTCGCCCGCCACGACATTTCTTTCGTTGCAATCGATGACGACCCGAAGCTCGTCGCCCGTGAGCGTCAAGCCGGCGCCTACGTTTATTGGGGCAACGCGGCGCGGCCGGAATTCCAGCAGCGTTGCGGCATCGCCCGCGCGTCTGCCCTCGTCGTGACCATCAACTCGCCGCGCGCCGCGGAAGAGATCGTCGCGAACGCCCGCGCAGCACGTCCCGACATCACGATCGTCGCGCGCGCACGCGACGCGCACCACGCGACCGTGCTTTATGGGCTCGGCGTCACCGACGCGATCCCCGAGACGATCGAAGCCAGCCTGCAATTATCCGAAGCCGTGCTTGTCGATATTGGCGTGCCGATGGGCCATGTCATCGCCTCGATCCACGAGCGTCGCGACGAGTATCGCCGTCTGCTGCAGCCGGTTGCCGATGCGCCGCGCCGTGAGCGCCGAGCCATTCGGCTGTCCACGCGGATGAAAGAAGCGGGAAAGCGCGGCTCCGCCGAGGCGAAGCGCGAGGTGTGAGCGGACCGTGCCGCCCTAGCGATCGCCGCCGTCGATCTGGCGGCCGATGAGCGCGATCGCACGCTGATAGACCTGGGCCGCGTTCCAGGCCTGGATCGCGCCGAAATTGGCTTCGCCGGGTTGATAGCCGCCGCCGGCGCGCCAGCCATGGGCCTTGAGGAAGTTCGCCGTGGATGTCAGCGCGCCGGACGCGGTCTCGAGGCTTCCGCCAGTGCCGTATTCGAGCACGGTTTTCGGCAGGAACTGCGTCTGGCCGACTTCGCCGTGCATGGAGCCGCGCGTTCCGGCGGAAAAGACGCCGCGGTCGACGAGTTTCAGCGCGGCATAAAGCTGGTCGGTGAAGTATTCCGAGCGGCGGCAATCGTACGCGAGGGTCGCCACCGCCGAGAGCATGTTCTGGTTGCCGTGCACGGCGCCGAAACCCGTCTCCATGCCCCAGATCGCAAGGAGCGGTCCCGGGGGCACGCCGTAACGCTGCTCGATCGAGGCGAAGAGCGCGGCGTTCGATTGCTTCAGCGAGCGCCCGCGCGAGGCAATCGCCGGCCCGCCGCGCTTCGCCAGGAACTGATCCAGCGAGAGATGAAAGCTTCTTTGGCCGCGGTCGGCCGAGATCGTCGGGGGATTATAGCGGGTGCTCATCAGCGCTGCGATCGCCGTGGCGCCGACTTGTCCCCGCGCTTCCTGGGCGAACTCTTGCTTCCAGGTCTCGAACCCAGCGGGGGAGCGGCCGCATTGGGCGGCGTGTGCCGCTCCGCCGAGGCCGGCAAAGAGCGCCAGGCTCGTGATCGCCACCGTCTTGAACCAGTTCGTCATGAGAATCTCTCGGGTGGCCAACGGGTGAGACAAAACGCTGCCCTGCCATTCCAGTCAAAATGAGGCATGCGAGATGGCGGCTCGTAAACCGCATCCCCGCGCCGTCCAGGAACCCTGCTTGTTGCTGTTTGTTCAAGGGGAAAATCAAGCTAAAGTGCAGTCTCGGAGAGGAATTTCGCAAATGCCGCTCACTAGGCTCGTCCTGCTCTCATCCGTTTCGTTGGGCGCGGCGGTTCTGCCTGCCCACGCCAACGTGCTCATACAGATCGACCAGTCGGAGCAGCGCATGACCGTCAGCGTTGACGGGGTGCAGCGCTTCGCGTGGCCGGTCGCGACCGGCCGGGCCGGTTACGGCACACCGAACGGCAGCTTCCGTCCGAACAGAATGGAAGCGGAGCATTTTTCCGATGAATATGAGAGCGCGCCGATGCCGCACTCGATCTTCTTCGACGAGCACGGCCACGCGATCCACGGCAGCTCGGAAAAGCTCGGCCGCCCGGCGTCGCATGGCTGCGTGCGTCTCTCCACCGCGCACGCGGCCGAGCTTTTCGCGCTCGTCAAGCAGGAAGGAATGGGAAAGACCAGGGTCGAGATCGAGGGCGAACCGCCGACAAGGTCGGCGCGCGAGCAGCCCGTTAACGGTCCGCGCACGAAACCGAACAGACAAATCAATCCGGACGAAGCGAGCTATTCCGGCGCGCCGGTCAGGACCTATGGCGGCCAAGCATATCCCGCCGGCCAGGGTTATTACGCGGGGCAGGGATATTACGGCGGGCAAGGATATTACGCGCAGCCATATGCCGGCTCGCCGTATTATTACGGGCGGTAGGAAAACGAGACACTGACGCGCGGATTAACTCCGGACTTACTCCGGAAACGCTCCGCGCATTATTTGTTCGCTTTCGCGCTAATTTATCGCGAAACAATAAAGCAGGCCGGCACCGCCCGTGCTGATCAATCCCGATTGACTGCATCCACGCGACGGATGCGAGGAATTCCAAGATTTCATCGGCGCCGAATCGTTGAGGCCGATGCGATCGGAATGGCCGACGATCGCCGATCCCTCAGAACCGTCCTTCGTCCAATTGCCACAGGTCTTGTCGGCGTCCGGTCCGAACGCCGTGCCGTCCGGCTGCGTGCCCGTCAAAATGTCGTGCATGTTGGGATTGTCGCCGCGGCCGTTGACGACGTCGCCCTTCTCATTGAGGGCAGTTTGCTTGGTCAGATTGTTCTCGCCGTGCAGCTCGGCGACATCCTTGGCGATGACAACGCCTCTGGCGTTCTGCCACGGGCCCTTGCCGATGCGATCGCGCGCATTGACCGCAGTCGTGCCACCGGCCGCCTGTGTGGAGAGATAAGCGTGCCAGGTCTTAGCCCCGGCGTCGGCGGCTTGCGCCAGCGTCTGGCAATATTTGTCGGCGCCGTCGAGCCCGCCGAGATCAGCGCCTTTGCCGGGCCCCGCACTGGTGATGAAGAACGACATGTCCTTCTGCTGCGCGAAAGCGCTGCTGCTTATGATTGCGAGCAGGGCGATGGCGGTGGAAGCGGTGTTAGCGCGAGCGATGGGCATTGTTCCTCCGGTGTTTTGTGGTTTTGGAAAAGACGCCGCGGCTGCCGCCGTTATTCCGGGGCACTCCTTCCGCGGTCATTCCCGCCAAAGCGGGAACAGCGCCGCACCCGAGTCTAAACCTCGCTCGACAGCACCACGTTGCGCAACAGCGGGTAGATCTGCGTCTCCCACTTGCGGCCACTGAACACGCCATAATGCCCGACGCCGGGCTGCATGTGATGGCGCTTACGGTAAGGCCGCAAATTCTTGCAGAGATCGTGCGCTGCAACCGTCTGGCCGACGGCGCAGATGTCGTCGCGCTCGCCCTCGACGGTGAAGAGTGTCGTCTTGCGGATTGACGCGGGATTGACGCGGCGGTTGCGCCACATCAATTCGCCGCGCGGCAAAAGATGATTCTGGAAGATCATCTGCACGGTCTCGAGATAAAACTCGGCGGGCAGATCGAGCACGGCAAAATACTCATCGTAAAACATTTTCGCCGCGCTCGCCTTGTCGATGTCGCCGGCGACGAGGTGATTGTACAAATCTTGGTGTGCCCGGACGTGACGGTCCATGTTCATCGACATGAAGGCCATGAGCTGCACGAAACCGGGATAGACGCGCCGGCCCGCGCCCTTGTAGCGCCACGGCACGCGCGAAATCAGGTTCTTCTCGAACCATTCGATTGGCTTCGTCTTGGCGAGGTCGTTGACCTTGGTCGGGGCGATGCGCGTGTCGATCGGCCCGGCCATCAAGGTCATGCTGCGCGGTAGTGCGGGATGATCCTCTTCCGCCATCACGGCTGCGGCGACAAGCGACTGCACGCAGGGCTGACAGACCGCAACGATGTGGACGCCAGGTCCAATCTTCTCCAGAAACAAAATGAGATGCTCGACATATTCGTCGAAGCCGAAGCGCCCGTCGGCGAGGCTCGCATCGCGGGCATTGTGCCAGTCGGTGATGTAGACGTCGTGCTCGGGAAGCAGCACTTTAACCGTGTGGCGGAGCAGCGTGGCGAAATGGCCGGACATCGGCGCGACAAGCAGCACGCGCGGCTGCACCTGCTCGATGTCCTTCTTGAAATGCAGGAGCGTACCGAATGGGGTAGCGAAGGCCGCCTCTTCGGTGACGGCGACCTCTGCGTTGCCGACGGTGACGCTGTCGACCTCGTAACTTGGGCGGTGATGCGTCAGCCGGAAACGCGAGATCATTTCCAGCGTTGCGATGGCATGCCGTCCTATCAGCTGGCGGGTCAAATTCTCCCACGGACCCTGCAGCATGTTGAGCGTGGCGTCGGCAAAGAGCCGCAGCGGCATCATCAGGTCGTCGCTGGTCTGATAAACTGAGTAGAGCATCGCACCGGGTTCGCGGCGGTACGCTTTGCCATGCAATGACGAGTCCAGACGCGGGATGCTGCAGTGCAGCTTGGCACATGATTTGGAGGTGAGGGTTTTGCGGGCGGACTTGCCTGCGCTACTGCTTAAGATTTAAGCACCCACGCTCAGCGTATGGGAAAAGGCCATGACGAGCACGACCCTCACCATCTCCAGCAAGACATATTCGTCATGGGCCTTGCGCGGCTGGCTCTTGTGCAAAATGGCCGGACTCGAATTCGAGGAGCGCATGCTGTCGCTGGATGACCCCTCGACGCGCGCCGAGCTGCTTCTCTTGTCGCCGTCTTTCCTGGTGCCTTGCCTCGAGCACGACGGAACGTCGGTCTGGGACACCTTGGCGATTGCCGAATATCTTGCGGAGATAAGGCCGAACGCGGGACTTTGGCCGAAAGACCGGGCCGCGCGTGCGCATTGCCGCGCGATCTCAGGCGAGATGCATTCGGGCTTCGCCAATCTGCGCTCGGCGCTGCCGATGAACCTGAAGGCGCGCCATCCGGGCTTCAAGGTATGGGCGGGCGCGCAGGCCGACATCGACCGCGTCGTGTCGATCTGGAAGGGCCGCTTCATTGCTTATGGCGGGCCGTATCTATTCGGCGAGAAGCCCTGCGTTGCCGACGCAATGTATGCGCCGGTCTGCACGCGCTTTGCGACGTACGACGTGAAGCTCGATCCCGATTGCGCTAAATATCGCGATCTCATGCTGCGTCATCCCTTCATGGAGGAATGGAAGATGGCCGCGCAATCGGAAGAGGAGGAGCTCGAGGAACTGGACGTCGAGTTCTAATATCCCGCCGCCAGCGTGCCGCGCTGGCGCGTATCTGCCGCGCCCATGATCCAGCCGTTCTGCACCGCGATCGTCGCGGTCGAGCCCATGGCACTTCCTTCGACGACGTTCTGACCCTTTGCGCGCAAGAGCCGCAACGTGTCCGGCGGGAGCCCGCGCTCGACCCGCAATTCGTCCGGTAGCCATTGGTGGTGCACGCGCGGCTGATCCGTCGCCTCGGCGATATTCATGCCGTGATCGATCACGCCGAGAACCATGCCGAGCACTGTCGTGATGATGCGCGGGCCGCCTGGAGATCCAGTGACGAGCTCGACCTTGCCATCCTTCATGACGATCGTCGGCGCCATCGAAGATAGCGGCCGCTTGTTTGGTCCGGGCGCGTTTGCGGCGCCGCCGACGAGTCCGAATGCATTCGGCGCGCCGGGCCGCGCGGCGAAGTCGTCGAGTTCGTTGTTGAGGAGCACGCCCGTGCCCTCGGCGACGAGACCAAGGCCGTAGGAGAAGTTCAGCGTGTATGTATTGGCGACGGCATTGCCGTCTTTGTCGACGACGGAGAAGTGCGTCGTCTGATCGCCTTCGCCTGGCGCCGGATCGACGCGGCGGACATCTGCTGCTGCGCGCGCGCGGTCGAGCGAAATGCCTTTGCGCAGCTCCAATGCGTATTTCTTCGAGATCAGCGACGACACCGGTACGTTCGCGAAGGATGGGTCACCGAGATATGCGGCACGATCGGCGAAGGCGATTTTCATCGCCTCCGCCTCGATCTGAATCGCGTCAGCCGAGCCCGCACCGAGCGCGGCAATGTCAAAACCTTCGAGCAGGTTCAGAATTTCGATGAGGTGCACACCACCCGACGATGGCGGCGGCATCGCCAGGATGTCGTGGCCGCGATACGTGCCGCTGAGCGCTTGCCGCTCGACCGGCTTGTAGCCGGCGAGATCGGCTGTCGTCATGCGTCCGCCTTCGTTGCGGACGGCTCTGACGATGTTTTCGGCGATGTTGCCTTCATAGAAGGCACGCGGCCCGTTCGTTGCGATCGCTGCGAGCGTATCGCCCAAGTCGAGCTGCACCAGCCGATCGCCGCGCTGGAAATCCGTGTCGTCGGGATGCAGAAAGATCGCCCGCGACGAGGCGTAGCGGCGAAGCCGGTTTGTGCGCGGCAAGGAGTCGGCAAGATCGTCCTCGACGACAATGCCGTTGCGGGCGAGCGCGATTGCCGGCGCGATCAGCTCGCTGAGCGTGAATTTGCCCGAGCCGTAACGCGCATGTGCATGGGCAAGCCCCGCGACCGTGCCGGGCACGCCGACCGCCAACCCGCTGTCGCGCGATTTATAGGGATCGGCGAGCCCCTGCGGGTTGAGGAAAATTTCGGGCGTGGTCGCTGCCGGTGCCGTCTCGCGATAATCGAGCGCGATCGTCTTTGCCTCTTTGGCGAGACGGATGAGCATGAAGCCGCCGCCGCCGAGATTGCCCGCGCGCGGCAGCGTCACGGCAAGCGCAAAGCCCGTCGCCACCGCCGCATCGACCGCATTGCCGCCGCGTTGCAGAATATCGAGGCCGATCCGCGCCGCTTTTCCCTCCTGCGTAACGACCATGCCGTTGCGCGCCATAACCGGCAGAATGCGCGCGTGGCCTTCGATGATCGGCGGCGCGCTATCTGCCCGCGGCGCGTTATCTGCGCGCGCGACCGCCGGCAGGCCAAGCGCAACAAAGAGCGCGAGGCAGATACGCGCGAAGCGATCGCGCATCATTCGCCCATGCGCTGACGCCAGAGCGATTCGCCGACATAACAGGAGATGCGCGGCTTCTCCGACGAAACGCGGCGCAGGAACGGGTTCGCCTGCGGGACCGCTTGCGGCGCGCTCGCAATGTCGAGCACGAGTTTCGTCCGCGTTCCCTCGGAAAATGCCTCGGGTCCGCGCACCGGAATCATGAACGCGCCGGGACCGCCGATGACGCAATCTTCATAGTACCAGTCGAGATTCTCGATATCCATGTAGGCGGCGCGAACAGGCCGGATAAGCAGCGGCAGGCCGTTGATGGTGATGCCCTGCGCTAGCGCATCCTCACGCGCCTGCGTCACCGGGCGGCCATTATTATTCGGCCCGTCGCCGGAAATGTCGATCACGTGACGCGCACCATCGTAACCGTTGTTCTCAAAAAGCCGCATCGCGCCATCGATCGCACCGGAGATCGAAGTACGGCTGGCGCGCCTGTATGGCGCTCCGGAAAGCTGCGTTGCGAAAGCGCGCGCGGTTTGCGGACTGTCGATCACGGTCCAGTTCACGATCGTCCGCTGATCGTAGGAACTCGCCCATTCCATGTAAGCGACTGCGATGCGGCCGTTCGGCCCGGCCCTCAGCGCTTTCTGAAACTCGTCCGATTGCAGCGCCTCGATATAGCCTTCGCGCTGCAGGTGCTGCTCTTCCTCGTCCATCGAATAGGAGATGTCGACGGCGAGCACCAACTCGACATCGACTGCCGTTGCGCCGCCCTTGCCGGCGGCGCCGGCGAGAGGCACGCATGCGGCAAACGCCGCGGCAAAGACGCTCGCTGCAAAACGGGCCTTGGCAGACATGGCCTTACTCCACGAATGAGCCCAGTTTGACATGGGGCGAGCCGTCGCGAAAACGAGAATGTTTAGAGATGCACTTGATCTCACGAAGGACAGCCATGTCTGAGAATGACCTGACAGGCCTGTTTGACGCGGCGCTCGCGGCGCAGCGGGCAGCCTATGCGCCCTATTCAGGCTATCAGGTGGGCGCAGCGCTGCGCACCGCTTCCGGCCGGATTTTCGCTGGATGCAATGTCGAGAACGCCTCGTTTCCGACGGGCATCTGTGCCGAGGCCGGCGCCATTTCGGCCATGGTCGCAGCCGGCGAGCGCGCCATCGCGGAAATGCTCGTTTTGGGCGATGGGGAGGTGCTCACCACGCCCTGCGGCGCCTGCCGGCAGCGTATCCGCGAATTCGCCGCGCCGGAGACGCCGATTCACGTGGCGGACCGAAACGGCATCCGCGCTTCCTTCACGCAATCGTCGCTGTTGCCGCATTCCTTCGGCCCTGACAATCTCGCGGCGAGTCGGCGGGATTAGAGGCCTTTTTTCATGACGGCGCAGCCGGAATCGGCAGTCGAAGTGCTGCGAGCGCGGGGCATTGTCGAGCCGGTGGAGCTTGCAATCGGCGTTGGCCCGCAACTCGGCGCGCTCGCGGAGAATTTGGAAAATTCCATCAGCGTCCCTTACGCCGACCTGCCGGGTTTTCCCGCAATCAGCGAAGCAAGCGTCATCGCCGGAACGCTTGAGGGCACGCGCATCGTCTGCCTGCAAGGGCGATCGCATTTTTACGAGACCGGCGATCCCACTTTGATGGCGACACCGCTCGAGACCTTGGCGATGCTCGGCGTCTCCAATCTGCTGCTCGCATCGACCGCGGGCTCGGTGAATGCCGACTTCTACCCAGGTCAGCTCGTGCTGATTACCGACCACATCAATTTCAACGGCCTCAATCCGCTGATCGGATTGGCTGCCGAAGGGGGCTTCGTCAGTCTAACGGAGGCTTACGACAAACGGCTGTTGCGGCGGCTGAAACAGGCCTGCGCAGGCTCGGGGGTAAGCGTACACGAAGGCGTCTATATGTGGTTTTCCGGGCCGAGCTTCGAGACGCCGGCGGAAGTGAAGATGGCGCGGATGCTCGGGGCGGACGTGATCGGCATGTCGATCGTACCCGACGTGATTTTGGCGCGACGCCTCGCGCTGCGGATTGCCGCCATCGCGGTGATCACGAGCTTCGGCGCGGGCTTTTCCGGCGGCGCTCCGACACAAGGTGAGACGCGCCAGCAGGCCCTGTCCGGGCTCATCAGCCTACGCCGTCTGGTGAGAGCCTTCGTGAAAACCAAGGAAGAAGGTTGGAGCGTCGGCGTGCGGCGGGACGAAATACGCTGAGTGCAAATGGTCAACGTCCCATGCTGATCCAGGAGATCATCCGCCGTAAGCGCGATGGAAAGGCGCTCGAAAGTCACGAGATCGCGCATTTCGTCGAAGCGCTGACGAAAGGCCATGCGAGCGACGCGCATGCGGCGGCTTTCGCGATGGCCGTGCTATTCCGCGGGCTCTCGCGTGACGAATGCGCTGCGCTGACGCGTGCGATGGCACAGTCCGGTCGCACCCTCGAATGGCGCGACATCGATGGACCGATCGTCGACAAGCACTCGACCGGTGGCATCGGCGACACTGTCAGCCTTATCCTTGCGCCGGCGGTCGCCGCCTGCGGCGGTTATGTGCCGATGATTGCGGGGCGCGGGCTTGGACATACCGGCGGCACGATCGACAAGCTCGAAGCGATCCCCGGATACAACACCGCGCCGAATGCGGAGACGTTCCGTCGTTGCGTGCGCGACATCGGCTGCGCGATCATCGGTCAGACCGACGATCTCGCGCCGGCGGACAAGCGGCTCTATGCGGTGCGCGACGTCACCGCGACAGTGGAATCCGTTGCACTGATCACGGCATCGATCCTGTCGAAGAAACTTGCCGCCGGACTCCACGCGCTGGTGCTCGACGTGAAAACTGGCTCCGGCGCCTTCATGGCCGAAGAGGCGCAGGCGCGCGAACTTGCGCAATCGCTCGTCGACACGGCGTGCGCGGCAGGCCTGCCGACAATTGCGCTTTTGACCGATATGGACGAGCCCTTGGCGAGCGTTGCCGGCAACGCGATCGAAGTGCAGCGCGCGATCGATCAACTCAGTGGGCTCAAGCGCGATTTGCGGCTGCACGACGTGGTGATTGCGCTTGGCGCGGAGATGCTGATGGCTGGCGGCTTGGCATCAGGCAATGACGAGGCGCGGCGCCAAATCGAGGCTGTGCTCGCGAGCGGCGCGGCGGCGGAGAGATTTGCGGCGATGGTGCACGCGCTTGGCGGGCCGCACGATTTATTAGACCGTGCCGATACGCACCTCGCTCCCGCGCCTTACATCCGCGACGTTCAGTCGCCGGTCGCGGGATACGTCACGGCGATCGACACGCGC
>JAFAVH010000340.1 GCA_019242655.1 Methylobacteriaceae bacterium | reverse complement strand
CCCTGCCCCGGCATAATTCCGCCATCGCTCCTCCTCTTTGGCTGCGGAGGCTGCCATGCGCCGCTCGCAGACAAGCGGCGTCGAGCCCATCCTAGCGTGCCGCAAAAGCCGCGGGAAAGCTCGCGTCCCGGGTCATTCGGCTAAGGTTCAGGTGAGAAGGGCTTGAACTGACGCTGTTCTTCGCCGTTGATGAGGCGGTGAGGCGAGGAGAAAGACTCATGAGGACGATCATCGCGCTCGCTCTGGCGGGTTTGCTCAGCCTGGGAACGGCTGGCGGCTCGATCGCGCAGGGCGGCGGAGGCGGCGGAGGCGGCGGCTCGGCTTCCGGCGGCGGAGGTGGTGGTGGCGGGGGTGGTGGCGGAGGCGGCGGCAACGGCAAATGAGCCGCCGGCGCCGCGACGCTGACGCCGCGCGGCTGTTGCGCTTTGTTCCGATGAGCGCCGGGCGGCCGACGGCAAGCAAATTCCGGCTCGGCCTAATCGTCTTGGCGGCACTGTTCGCGCCCACGCGCGCCTTCGCCTTCGATCACGCCTGGCATTGTCTGCCGCGCGCCGAGTTCGAAAAATTCGAGGTCCGCGAGGACAAGCTGATCCTCGACTACATCCTCGTGCGCGAACAAAAGGGCACATTGTCGGGCCTGCCGGTCGTGACGTTCAGCTATTCCGTCGTCAACAAACAGGACCGTAACATCCATATCGATGCGCAACTCGTCGGGCTCGACGCGGAGGGAGTTCCGGTGCTGGGGATCAGCGCCTCGCCGCCGTCGTCGCTCGTTGCTTCGCAAGCGTCGCGCAGCGTCGCCAACAGTGTTTATGTTGCCGCGGGCCAGCTCAATCGCGCGGCGAAGCTCTGCGTCAGCTTCGGCGGCGATTTTTGAGCCGCGTCACCATTTCTCGCCGAAGGGCCTGATTTCCATTTCCGACGACCAGGCGCTGCGCGGCTGCGCGTACAATTGCCAATAAGCGTCGGCGACGGCGTCCGGATCCATCAGTCGCCCTGGATCGAGATTGACGAGCGCCGCCTCGCCTTCATTTGCCTTGATCCGATCGCGCACGAATTGCGTGTCGACGCCGGCATCGATGATGAGATGCGCGACATGGATGTTTTTTGGCCCGAGCTCGCGCGCCGCTGCTTGCGCCACGGCGCGCAAGCCGAATTTCGCGCTGGCGAATGCAGCAAAGCCGATGCCACCGCGCAGGCTCGCGGTCGCGCCTGTGAGGAAAATGTTGCCGCGGCCGCGTGGAAGCATCGCCTTCGCCGCCTCGCGCGCGGTGAGGAAACCTGCATAACAGGCCATCTCCCAAACCTTGCGGAAGACACGTTCGGTCGTTTCAGTCAGGGCAAAATTGACGTTGGCGCCAACGTTGAAGATGCAGACCTCCAGCGGCGCGTGTTTGTCGGCGTCGTGAATGAAGGAGACGATCTCGTCTTCCTTGCGCGCGTCGAGCGAGCGGGCAAAAATCTTGCCGCCCGCAGACTCCACGTCGCGCACGAGCGGCGCGAGCTTGTCGCCATTGCGGCGTCCGGCGAAAACCGCAAAACCTTCGGACGCGAATTTCTTGGCGATCGCCGCGCCGATATAATCGCCGGCGCCGATAATGGCCGCGGTGGCATTCCGAGAAGCCATCACGCCGCGCGCTCCTGCTGCATGATTTCCTCTTCCACGTCGCGCAATTGATCTTTGCCGAAGAACAATTCCTTGCCGACGAAGAACGATGGCGAACCAAACACGCCGCGCTCGACCGCCTGCTGCGTCGTCTGAAGCAGACGCTGCTTCACGCCATCTTCTTGGATGCGGTGAAGCAAGGTATCGGCCGGCAAGCCGGCTTCGTTGAGAGACGCGCGGATCACCTCGGGATCGTCCATCTTTCGCGCCTCCGCCCACATGTATCGAAACATCGCGTCGACATAGGGTTCGAACACGCCCTCCAGTTCCGCGGCTACGGCGCCGCGCATCAATTGTAGCGTATTCACCGGGAAGAACGGGTTCATCTTGAACGCGGTGATCCGATGGCGCTTGATGAAGCGCTGCATCTCCGCGCGCTGGAACTCGAGCTTGTTCTTGATGCCGGCGAAACTCTCGACCGGCGACTTGTTGTTGGTCAGGCGGAACACGCCGCCGAGCAGGATCGGCACATATTTGAAACGCGCGCCGGTGCGCTTCTCGATCGCCGGAATGATCAGATGCGCGAGATACGCATTCGGACTGCCGAAATCGAACAAGAATTCTGGCTGCACGTGGTCCTCCTGCGGCGGGGCGCGAGGAGGAACGTTATACCTGTATATGCAAGTGTCAACGCGGGGGTGGCAGCGACAAGCCGCGTTGAGCCGTAGGCTATACGCCTATTGCCGCGCGCCGCCGGGTTCCGCTTGCTTGCGATGCGCCTCGGCAAGCCAGCCAGCTGGCGTCATCGAGGCAATTGCCGTCTGCAGCTTGTTGTGCCAGCCGGTGACGACATCGCCTTGGCCCTTCATCATCGCGTCGAAGCCTTTTTGCGCGACCATGGCGGCGTCGTCCTTCTTGGCCTGGCCGATCTTCGTGTCCATCAGGTCGGCGCGTTCGAAGAAGTCGGTCTCTGTTGCG
>JAFAVH010000181.1 GCA_019242655.1 Methylobacteriaceae bacterium | reverse complement strand
GGATCGGCAAGCCCGTCGATGTGATCGACGCGAAGGCCATGAACGCGTCCTTCGCGCACCAGCCGGAAAATCAGCGCGTGGCTCGCTTCGAAAACATCGCGCTCTTCGACGCGTAATCCGGCAAGCGAATCGATGTCGAAGAAGCGGCGATAGTTCACGTCGCTTGCGGCGACGCGCCAATATGCCAGACGATACGCCTGCTGTTCGAGCAGATCGTGCAAGAGCTCGAAACTTTCCGGCCGGCCTTTGATGCCGTTCAAAACCTCGACCGCGCGCTCGATCGCGCGCAGCAATGCCGGCTCGCGCCGCGCGGCGCGTGCGAGCCGCTTCTTCAAGGGCTCGGCGCGGACAGGGAAGTCAGCGCGTCGCCGCGCCGACGTCTCGCTCGCCATGCCGCGGAATTCGCCGACGATCGCCAAAACGTCGCGGCTGATCGCCGACGTGCCGAGGATCGCCAGCGCGTTGTCGAGAACGAGCGGATACGTGAGCGGCGAGATCGGGAAGCGATGTTCGTATTGCCAAACGCTGAACGAGCCCTGCCCTGCATCGAAGGCAAGATGCAGGTTGCCGCTCTCGAGCGCCTCGCCATATTGCGCGCCGAGAAACGGCAGAACCAGCTTGCCGTGCGCACCAAGCCGCTGCCAATCGACATCGAAATAATGCGCATGCGGCGACAACTCGCCCCATTCGAGGATCGACAGCCACCACGGATTGTCGGCGCCGCCGACACCCATGTGGTTCGGCACGATGTCGAGGACGAATTGCAGATGATGCTTCGCCAGCGTGTCGGAAAAGCGGATGAACGCGTCTTCCCCGCCGAGCTCGGGATTGATCTTTGTCGGATCGACGCTGTCATAGCCGTGCGTCGAGCCGGGTCGCGCCTGAAAAATCGGCGAGGCATAGACGTGACTGATCCCGAGCTTGGCGAGATATGGAACGATCGCGCTTGCCTGATCGAAGGTGAAGTCCTTGTGGAATTGCAGGCGGTACGTCGCGCGCGGCGGCGGCGAGGCAAGACGCGAGACTTCCGGACGCAAGCCGCGCCCTTCGAGCGCAAGCGCCGCGGCGGTTTTCGCCAGCGGGCCGCCGGGCGCAGCGATCTCACGCAATGTGTAGCGCAGACGGCGCTTCCAATTTGGATGACCGCGATCGGGACCGGGCATGTTCGCCTGGTTCATCTCGCGCGTTGTATCTTCGACTTGCACGGCGGCGAGGATCGAGGGCGTGCGCCCGAGATAACGGATGCTGCCGACGAGCGGCGGATCGCCGGGATCGTCGGCGGAGGTGAGGTTCTGCTGCTCCAGCGCCTGCCGCAGGCGCTGCTTGTCGGCTTCGCGCAGCGCGCGTTCGCGCGCGGACAGGTCGGGCGCGAAAATGCCGAACGTTTCGCGCAAATCGACATCCTGGCCGCGCCACCAGCCCATGAAGGTCGGCAGATCGTGCGTCGTCAGTGCGGCGAGCGCATCGCGCGGATAGGCGTCCGGCGCTTTGAACGCGCCGTCATTGTCATGCTCGAAGAAAAGGATGCGGTAGCTTAGAAGTCCCGCGCGCATGATCGCGTCGGAAAAGCCTTCCGGCGCCGTGCCGAGGTCCTCGGCAATGACGAGGCAACGATTGCGATGGCTTTCAAGCCGGAGCACCGCGAGCGAGGCCTCGAAGGGATAATCGACATACGCGCCGTCCTTCGCCGACAATCCGCGCGGAATGAGAAACAGCCGCTGCAGCTGAAACGCGTGATCGATGCGGATCGCGCCGGCATGACGCATGTTGGCACTGACAAGCGCGCGGAACGCCGCCAATCCCTGCGCTTCGAGCGCCAGCGGATGGAACGGCGGCAGACCCCAGTTCTGTCCCTCGGGCCCGAGCAAATCCGGCGGCGCGCCGATCGACAAAGCCGGCGCGAAGCGGTCGGGATGCGTCCAGACTTCCGAGCCGCCGGAATCGCCGCCGACGGCGAGATCGCGATAAAGCCCGATCTCCATGCCGGCGCGTTTGGCATCGCGCGCGGCGTCGGCGAGTTGCCGGTCGGCGAGGAATTGCAGCCATTCGTGGAAATTGACGAGATCGGCGTTCTTCTTGGCGAAGCGCGCAACCTCTGGCGACGTATGATCGCGGAAAGCCTCAGGCCATTCGCCAAGCCAGGAGCGCCCCTCTTCGCGCAGCTTCTCCGATGCCGCTTCAAAGATCGCGTGCAGGCGCAGGTTCTCGCCTTCTTCGCGGCGAAACGCCTCTAATTCGGCAGACGGCCCCCGCGAGCGCACGTCTTGCCACAGCGCATCGAGCACACCGCGTTGGATCGCCCAGACCGCGCCGTGATCGACGAACGGCGAACGGCGCAAATGATCGATCTGCGCGGCAGTATCGCCGTCGAGCAGTTTCGCCGCGCGGCTGCCGGCAAATTCCGGGATGCGGTAGAGATCGATCAACAGCGGATCGAGGAAAAGCCGCGACGACGGCGAGTACGGCGAAATCTTATTGCGGTCGGACGCAAACAACGCATGCAACGGGCTCAGGCCCAGGAAAGACGCGCCGTGCCGCCCCGCGGCACTCGCGAGCTCGGCGACATTGGTGAGATTGCCGATACCGATGTCGTTCGAGCCGCGCAGGCTCGCGACCTGACACGTCAGTCCCCAGGCGCGACCGCGATCGAGCTGTTCCGGCTGATAGCAGCGCTGTGGCGCGACGATGAGCAGCGACTCGGCGTGTGCATCGCCTGTACGCGCGGTGAGCTTGTGATAACCGTCGGGAAGATTGTCGAGCCAAAGCACGGTGCCGCGATCGTGATGCTCGACATGCGCGCGCCCTTCGCACGTGCTGCCATCCTCGAGCGCAACCCGCCACTCGACCTTTGTGTCCGCCTCGGCACGCACGGGGATCGTGCCGTATGCGTCAGGCGAGACGAGCGGCGTGATGAGCGCACCGCGTATGCGCTCGATCGATGCAAGCGAATCGCGCGCGGCGCCGGCGCTCGAAACGTCGAGCCCGAATGCCTCGATGATCGCGCACTTCGTCTCTCGTGGCGTGACGTTCTCGTTTTGATGAACGTCGGTATATCCGTGCGCGATGCCGATGAGCCGGGCAAGACGGTCGACAGTGTCGGACCCGGCACTCACGCAGCAAGCCTCCAGGCAATCCCAGTCCATGCACCGAGATCGACGCGCTTGCCGTGCATATTTGCCTCCGGACTCTGCCAGATCACCCGGGCGCCATCAGGCAGATCGATTGCGCACGGGTGATCCGCGAAAGATGCGGCGAAGCCGAGCCCGCCCGCCTCGAAGCGCCATTCGACCTTCAGGACGTTGTCAGTGACATCGTAGCTACCATCGAAATAGCGGCTCGAAATCAGCGGCACGATCTCACGATTCCGGATCGCGATGAGTTTGCGCAAATTCGCGAGCACGCTTACGTGCGGCTCCCGCGTCATCTCGCTCCAATCGATCTTTGAATTAAGGAACGTCTTCTCGTCGGTCGGATCGGGAATGCGCGCCGCGGCTGCTTCGTCGGCGAACGCCTTGAAGTGGCGCAACTCGCGGCGGCGGCCTTCGCGCACCGCTTCCGACAATTCTTCGCTTTCCGAGAAATCGACGAAGAACTGGAATGGCGCCGACGCGCTCCATTCCTCACCCATGAACAGCATCGGAATCTGTGGGCTGAGGATAAGCCCGGCATGGGCAAGCGCCAGCTTCTCCGGGCTCGTCAGCGCCGACAAGCGCTCGCCGAAAGCGCGATTGCCGATCTGATCGTGGTTTTGCACATGCGCGACAAACGCCGTCGGCGGCAGATGCGCGGACGATTCGCCGCGCGGTTTTCCCTCGCGGATTTGCATCGGCTCGCCCTGGAACACGAAGCCTTCGGAAAGCCCGCGCCCGAGCCGCTCGATCGTTTGATCGATGTAATCTGCGTAATAGCCTTCGCTCTCGCCGGTCATCAGCACATGCCAGCAATGGTGTATGTCGTCGTTCCATTGCGCGGTGTAGTGCAGCGGCTTGCCGGCTTTGTCGCGCTCCAGCCATTTCGCTTCGTTCTCTTCGTTTTCGAGAATGAGATGGATGTGGCGATTAGGGAAAGTCTCACGGATGACGTCTGTGATTTCCACGAGGATATGTTCCGCGCTATCATCGGCGATCGCGTGAACCGCGTCGAACCGCAGGCCGTCGGCGTTGAATTCTTCCAGCCAATAGAGCGCGTTATGCAAGAAGAAGTCGCGCACCGCGCGCTCTTCGTCGAAAGCAAGTCCGCCGCCCCACGGCGTCTGATGCCGCTCGGTGAAGAACGACTTCGAAAACGCGTGCAGGTAATTTCCGCTCGGACCGAAATGATTATAGACAACATCGATAAAGATCATGATCCCGAAGGAATGCGCACGATCGATCAGACGCTTCAGATCGTCCGGCGTGCCGTAGGACGCGTTCGGCGCAAAATGCGCGACGCCGTCATAGCCCCAATTGCGCGTCCCCGGACAATCGGAAAGCGGCATCAGCTCGATGGCCGTGATCTCGAGACCACGCCAATGTTCGAGCCTTGTCGTCAACGCCGCGAATGTCCCCTCAGGCGTCGCGGTGCCGACATGCACTTCGACGATCACCGCCTCCGCCCAAGGGCGGCCGCGCCAGTCGCCATCGCTCCATTCGAACGCGAGCGGATCGACCACAGCGCTCGGATTGTGCACGCCGTCCGGCTGATAGCGTGAGGCGGGATCGGGCGCGCGCAGCCCTTCGCTGAGCTCGTACATATAACGCGTCCCCGCGCCGGCATTATCCAAGCGAAGCTCCTGCCACCCGCCCGGCTTCGCCCGCATAGCGTGCGGCGCGTCGCCGACCCGCGCGCGTACATCTCTTACATCAGGCGCGTAGAGCGCGAAGCGGGTCGAGTCCCGATCAATCTCCGCGCCAAACGGCATGCGGTGCACGCGTCTCGTTATCATTTGTTACGCCGGCGCAAGTTGGAAGAGCGCCAGCGAACGTGCGCCGATTGCAAATGTTCCGCCCGGCTGCAGAATGGAAGCCGGCGCGCGCACGCGACCGCGCGCCTCCTGCGTGTCGAAGACGTGCGTCCACGCAGCGCCCGGCAAATGCGGATCGAGCGTGAAGTCCACTTTCTTCTGCGCTGCATTGAGAAGCACGATGAAGCGCTGGCCATCGGCTGAATCGTTGCCGATCTGCATGCCGAGGGTGCGGCGGTTCTCGTCGGCCCAGTCCTCGTTCGTCATCTCCCGTCCTTCGGACGCGAGCCAATACACATCCTTTAGACCGTTCTTGGCGACGCGCGCACCGGTCAGATACCGCCGCCGCCGGAACACGTCGTGGCTTCGGCGCACGCCGATCAGCAACTGGATGAACGGCAACAGATCGGGATCGACCTTCTCGCCACCCGTCCAATCGAGCCAGCTCGTCTCGTTGTCCTGACAATAGGCGTTGTTGTTGCCCTTCTGCGTGCGCGAGAGCTCATCTCCCATGAGCAGCATCGGCACGCCGGCGGAGAAAAACACCGTTGCCAGAAGATTGCGCTTCTGCTGGGCGCGCAAAGCGAGGATGGCGGCGTCCTTCGTCTGCCCCTCGACACCGCAATTCCATGAGAGGTTATGCGGATGTCCGTCCTTGTTGTCCTCGCCGTTCGCCTCGTTGTGGCGCTCGTTGTAGCTGACGAGGTCCTGCAGCGTGAAGCCGTCATGCGATGCGACATATTGAATTGAAGCCGAGGGCTGGCGCCCGCGCCGGTGAAAGATTTCCCGCGATCCCGTTAGGGCGCGCGCGAGACCCGAAATCTGTCCGGCATCGCTGCGCCAGAAGCCGCGGATCGTATCGCGAAAATTGTCGTTCCATTCGCTCCAGCCTGGAGGAAAATGACCGACGCGATAACCGTTGGAGCCAAGATCCCAAGGCTCGGCGATCAATTTGACGCGTGACAAAACTGGATCTTGTCCGACCGCGCGCAGGAAGCCGGCCCGATCCGAAAACTCGAATGGGTCGCGCGCCAATGCAGGCGCAAGATCGAAGCGGAATCCGTCGACATGATAGGCTTCGACCCAATGGCGCAGACTATCCGTGACCATCTGCAAGACACGCGGATGTGCGACATCGAGCGTGTTGCCGGTGCCGGTCACATCCCAGACGAAACGCGGATTTTCCGGCGAGAGCTTGTAATAGCTGCGATTGTCGATGCCGCGGAAGGATAGTGTCGGTCCGAGGTGATTGCCTTCCGCTGTATGATTGTAAACGACATCGAGGATCACTTCGATTTTGGCTTCGTGCAGCGTGCGGATCGCAGCTTTGAGATCGAGGGTGCCGTCGCCATCGGGCCCGTAATAGCGTGGCTCCGGGGCGAAAAAGGCGAGCGTTGAATAGCCCCAGTAATTCCGGAGCTTCTTCTCGACGAGAAACTGATCGTCGGCGAAGGCGTGGATCGGCATGAGCTCGACCGCCGTCACGCCGAGTTTCACGAGATGATCGACGATCGCCGGATGAGCAAGCGCGGCATACGTGCCGCGCATCGCCATCGGCACATCGGGATGGAGCTCTGTCAGTCCTTTGACATGGGCTTCGTAAATCAACGTGTCGCGCCATGCATGAAGCGGCGGCCGATCGCCGCCCCACATATGCGAAGGGTCCTCGACCACGCATTTCGGCATCATCGGCGCACTGTCGCGGCCGTCCCGCGTCAGATCGGCGCGATGCGCGTCGCGCCGGTAACCGTACACGGCATCGTGCCAACGGATGCGCCCGGAGAGCTGCCGCGCATAAGGATCGATGAGGAGCTTCCGGGGATTGAAGCGGTGGCCGTGCGTGGGCTCGTAAGGTCCATGCACGCGATAGCCGTACAATTGGCCGGGGCGCAGCCCGTTCACATAGCCGTGCCACACCTCGTCCGCATATTGCGGTAGGCGATATTCTTCGATCTGACGCCGGCCGGACGGATCGAAAAGACAAAGATCGACGGCGGTCGCGTGCGCTGAAAAGAGGGCGAAGTTCACGCCCTTGCCGTCCCACGTCGCGCCGAGCGGCGTGGGCAAGCCATCATCGAGACGCGTCATCTAGCTGGTCCCCGGCACGGGTGGCCGGCGGTTCAGCCGTCGAGCGTCGCCCAGAGTGGCGGCACAGCCCGGCCGTTCAGCGGCTGCGCCTGATCTTCCGAGAGAATATCGAGGAAGTTCTTCGACCAATCCTCGACGCTGTTCTTTTCAAGCACGTCCATCATTGCCCGCCACCGCTCTTTGCGTTCCTCGAGCGGCATGTTTAGGCCGCGCGCGATGGCAGTGGCAACGCTTTGTTTGTCATAGGGATTGACGATAAGCGCGGCATCGAGCTCCGGCGCCGCGCCAGCGAAGCGCGAGAGGATGAGGACGCCCGGGTCCTGCGGCGACTGGGCGGCGACATATTCCTTGGCAACTAGGTTCATGCCGTCGCGGAGCGGCGTGACAAGCCCGATGCGCGCCATCCGATAGAGCCCGGCGAGCGCCGTGCGGCTCATCGTCTTGTTCATGTACTGGATCGGCGTCCAGTCGAGATCGCCGAACCTGCCGTTGGTATTGCCGACCTGCTCGGCGACCGCGCGCTGAACCTGCACGTAAGCCGGCACTTCAGAGCGCGATTTCGGCGTGATCTGCAAGAGCACGGTGCGCTTCTTCATATCGGGGTGGCGTTCGAGGAAGGCTGCGAACGAGTTGATCCGCTCCAAGATGCCCTTCGTGTAGTCGAGGCGGTCGACGCCGATGATCAGGCTCTTGCCGTCGAGGCTGGCGCGGGTGCGCTTGACCACGGTGTTGTGCTCGGCAAGGCGGGCTTCCTCGGCGAAAGCCGCCGTGTCGATCGAGATCGGGAAGGCGCCGACCCGGAAGCGGCGGCCGAACGCCTCGCACCAGCCATCGCCGAGGGCGCGCCCGGACCCACTCTTTTCGAT
>JAFAVH010000354.1 GCA_019242655.1 Methylobacteriaceae bacterium | reverse complement strand
AGGCGCGATGGCGCGCCCGGGCCAACGCATCACGGCGCGCCGATGGATGCAGAAGCGCATCAAGACGATCACGGATGGCACTCAACACAGTCACGGCTCTCGCGCTTCGGCTTTGGCGTCGGAACGACGCGCCGGAACGCCCCCTTGTCGCAATGCACCGTGTCAGAGCCACATTAAACGAACGCTAAGGCGGCCGGCTCCATGGCATACGCCGCAGCTCTACAGCCTAATTGGGCCATCTTGCGCGCGCAAATGGTGAACGGCGGGTTTCCGACGCGCCGCCATTATGGTTTCGAATTGGTGACGCGGAACGCAAAGGACACTCGTGGCAAACACTCCCCGTCAATCGAATATTTACGCCGAATCAAATCATCGGCGACTTCCACGATTTTCCGGCGAATTAAGCTCAAAGCAATCACTTGCGATTTATCGACAATCGCTAGGTGAGAGGCGACGGCGGCATCGATTGCCACGTGCTCTACAAGGGACGTTCGCGGGATCGCCAATATGTTTTTTCTTTTGCGCATGGCATTCTGGCTCGGGCTGGTGCTCGTGCTGTTGCCGAGGGAAAAGACGCCCGACTCGGAGAAGCTGCCGCAGATCAGCGTCGGCGAGGCGGTGCAGGCTGCGACCGCGGCGGTCTCCGATATGGGCCAGTTCTGCAAGCGCCAGCCGCAGGCCTGCGAGGGCGGCGGCCAGGCCGCGGCCGTGATCGGCGTCCGCGCCGAGGAAGGTGCACGCAAGATCTACCGCTCGATCACCGACAAGAAGTCGGACGACAGGAAGCCCGATTCGGACAAGAAGGCCGATGACAAGAAGACGCCCGATCATACCGGCTCGATCGGCATTGCCGACAGCGATGATCCCGCGCTTTCGGATGCCGCGCCGCGCGACACGCTGACGGCGGACGATCTGGCCGCGGCCTGGCATCTGCCGCCGGCGCCGTAAACACAGGAAGCGAATGGAACTTGGCCTGCACCCGGATATCGCTTTCGGCTGGGCGGGACCTTATATAGACGGCTCGGACAACAGCGGGCCATCATGACGACCATCGGCGAAATCAGGGACAATTTCGAGCTCCTGGAAGAATGGGACGACCGTTACCGGTACGTCATCGAGCTCGGCCGCACGCTGGAGCCGATGCCTGAGGCAGAACATTCCCAGGACAACAAGGTGCAGGGCTGCGTGAGTCAGGTCTGGCTGTCGAAGAAGCTCGAGCCCGGCAGCAACGGGCGGGTGCTGAAATATTTCGGCGACAGCGACGCCCATATCGTGCGCGGGCTGATTGCAATCCTGCTCACGCTCTATTCCGGGCGCACGCCGCAAGAAATTCTTTCGACCGACGCGATCCAGGTGTTCGACGAATTCGGATTTCGCGAGCACCTGACGCCGCAACGCTCGAACGGCCTTCGCGCCATGGTCGAGCGCATCCGCTCCGACGCGCGCGCGGCGCTCGCGGAGGCTTCATAAGGCCTGTCCGCGTCATGGCGACCGAAGCGAAACAATCCAGAAGCTTTCCGCGGAAGAACTCCGAATTGCTTCGCAATGAGGCTTGTGGTCCCGCTATTGATCTACTTCTTCTTCGGCCGCTGCTGCCCCAGCCCCATCTTCTTCGCGAGCTGCGAACGCGCCACCGCGTAATTCGGCGCGACCATGGGATAATCTGTCGGCAGGCCCCATTTGTCGCGGTATTGCTCGGGCGTCATGTTGTATTGCGAGCGCAGATGGCGCTTCAGGGATTTGAACCGCTTGCCGTCTTCCAGACATACGAGATAATCGGGATTGATCGACTTCTTCAGCGACACCGCGGGCTTCGCGGGCTCTGCCGGCGCATCGGGCCGGCCGCTGGAAACGCGAAGAAGCGCCGCGTGAATCTGGCTGATCAGGTTGGGGATTTCCGAGGCCGGCGTCGGATTGTTGGAAAGATAGGCCGAGACGATGTTCGCGGTCAGGTCGATGAAGCTCTTGGCGGCGGCATCGGTCATGCGCGGAACCTTTCAGGTCTGCTCTGGCGCAAGCCTATTGCGGGTCGCACAAGGTCCGAATCGCGCCAATACAACGGTGAAAGCTTACACCGTTGCGCGAATATGAGCGGATGACTGCTGAAATGACAAGAACAACGGCGCTATATTCTGCCTGCTCTTCGCCGGATCACGAGCGCTGATCGAGATGCGCGCGCAGCTCGTCGATCGATGCGAACCGCATCATGCCTTCGGGCATCTGTGCCTCGATCGAGCCGTCGGAGTACAACGAATAGGCCATTCCATCGACCACGCCTGACTTGAGCACCGTCACCGACGGCGGATCGTCCGGCCGCGCTCCCGGCGGGTGAGGATCCGCCGCAGGCGCGGCAG
>JAFAVH010000166.1 GCA_019242655.1 Methylobacteriaceae bacterium | reverse complement strand
CGTCGCCGCGCGCAAGCTCTACGGCGGCTCGATCAACCAGTTCACCCACGCCTTCAAGAGCTTCGGCTGGAAAGTGGCGTGGGCCGATCCCGACGATGTCGGCAGCTTCGAGCAGGCAGTCACGCCGCGGACCAAGGCGATCTTCATCGAATCGATCGCTAATCCCGGCGGCGTCATCACCGACATCGAGGGCATTGCCGCGATCGCCAAGCGCGCGCGCGTGCCGCTCATCGTCGATAATACGCTCGCCTCGCCCTATCTGACGCGCCCCTTCGATCACGGCGCCGACATCGTCGTGCATTCCGCGACCAAATTTTTGGGCGGTCACGGCAATTCTATCGGCGGCGTCATTGTCGATGGCGGCAAGTTCGATTGGATGGCGGACAAGCGCTATCCCATGATCTCGGCGCCACGCCCGGAATATGGCGGCATGACTTTAGGCGAGACGTTCGGCAATTTCGGTTTCGCCATCGCCTGCCGCGTGCTTGGGCTGCGCGATCTCGGCCCGGCTCTGTCGCCGTTCAACGCGTTCTTGATTTTGACCGGCATCGAGACGCTGCCACTGCGCATGCAGCGCCATTCCGAAAACGCTCTCGCGGTCGCCGAGCACCTGCAGGGCCACAAGAAGGTGAAGTGGGTGAGCTATCCCGGCCTTGCCGGCGACCGCTACCACAATCTCGCCAAGCGTTATTGCCCGAAGGGCGCCGGCGCGGTGTTCACCTTCGGCCTCACCGGCGGCTACGATGCGGGCGTCGCGCTCGTGCGCAATCTGAAACTGTTCTCGCATCTCGCCAATGTCGGCGACACGCGTTCGCTAGTGATTCATCCGGCCTCGACGACGCACCGGCAATTGCTCGACGAGCAGAAGGTCGCCGCGGGCGCTGGGCCTGACGTCGTGCGGCTGTCGGTCGGCATCGAAGACAAAGCCGATCTCATCGCCGATTTGGATCAGGCGCTCGCGGCGTAGTGCATTCTCAAGCCGCATTCCTGGAGCCAAACGGAGGCTCGCATGTTGCTGTTGAAGCCCGGCTGCGAATGCTGCGACAAAGATCTGCCGCCCGACGCTAACGATGCGATGATCTGCACATTCGAATGCACCTTCTGTCGCGATTGCGTTGAGACGCGCTTGAATGGCCGCTGCCCAAATTGCAGCGGCAATTTTTCGCCGCGGCCGATTCGGCCGGCAGCGATGCTCAAGAAATATCCGGCGATCACAGAGCGCACGTTCAAGCCTGGAGGGTGTGAGCGAGCCGCCTAAAGCCATCATCTGAGCGCTGCCTTGCCGCGCGTTGCAGAAAAGACAGGCGTGCGTGATTCTTGGGTCGCGCATCGCTGCGCGAAGAGGGGCAGGTAAAAGGACACGGGCGCCGAGCAGCCGATCCTAATTTTTTAAATGCCGGTCGCCCGGCGCCACGTGTACGGCGATTTCTGACTTATCGCGCCCCGCGCTTCCATGGAGAGGCTATTCACCTCCCCATCCCCAGGGGCAAACACCCCGGACCGGTCGTAGTGCCGGACGGACGGGTCACTGACCGCATGCGCTCATCGCGCACACGGCGTTTGCGAAAGCCTCCCGAGATGCGAGGTCCGGTTAAACCGTGCACCGCAGGCGCCGTTTCCCGCCCGCATCGCCGCAACCGAAACGGCAACACCCTTGTCAGGTGGGTGAGAATGAACTTGCCATATAGGAATATGTTCCGAATGTCAAGAGCGAACTCATAATTCTCGCAATTGTGACGCGGTTCGTTCCGGTGACGAAGATCGTCAACGGGACCCGCGCCATGGTCGGCGTGAGGTATGCCTGATGGTGAGTACTTCGATTGTGTCGACGCTCGACTGATAGAACAGGCGATACGGAAAAGAACCAAAAACCTATCGTGCGGACACCCGCCCGGCGTGAAAGTGCTGGTGCGCCACGCGGGTAGTCACTGATGTAGCGTTCGATTGCAAAGAGTCGCGCGTCGAAGCGTGAAGTTACGCTTGGCCAATTCAACGCTTGAAACTCACAAATATTTTCGAGATCACGCAGTGCTGTCTCGGTGTAGATTATCCTCATATACGGCGAAATCTAGCTTTCAGCGCATTCACTTCTTCTTCCGATGCGAAGCGTCCTGCTCGCGCGTCGGCGAGACCGCAATCTACAGCGGCAAGCTCCTCCGAAGTGGCTTCGTAAACTCCAGAGCGTAGAGCCTCAATCTCTCGGGCAGCTGCGACGAGCGCTTCCTGATCTTCCTCAGGCCAGGACTCGGCAGCCTTCAAGGCATCTTTTAGCGCGCTGATCATGTACTGATCCTATCACACCAATCGGCTCTGCACTACCGCGGCGGCAATGAAGCTCGCAAACAGCGGGTGCGGCTCGAACGGCCGCGATTTTAATTCCGGATGATATTGCACGCCGATAAACCAGGGATGGTTGGGGAATTCGACCGTTTCCGGCAACAGCCCGTCCGGCGACAATCCGGCAAAACGCATGCCCCTCTCTTCCAGCCTTTCGCGATAGGCGGTGTTCACCTCGTAGCGATGGCGGTGGCGCTCGGAAATTTGCGTCTCGCCGTAGATTTGCGCAATGCGCGAGCTCTCAGCGAGCCGCGCGGTATAGGCGCCAAGCCGCATCGTGCCGCCGAGATCGCCCTCGGCCATGCGCTGTTCGAGCTGATTGCCGCGCATCCATTCGGTCATAAGACCAACCACCGGCTCGCTGCAGGCCCCGAACTCGGTTGAACCCGCATCCGCGATGCCGGCAAGCGAACGCGCGGCTTCGATCACCGCCATCTGCATGCCGAAGCAGATGCCGAAATACGGCACCTTGCGCTCGCGCGCGAAACGCGCCGCAAGAATCTTCCCTTCCGTGCCGCGCTGGCCGAAGCCGCCGGGCACCAAAATGCCGTTGACGTGCCCGAGATGCGCAGCGGGATCGGCGGATTCGAAAATCTCGCTCTCGATCCAATCGAGATTGACGCGCACGCGATTGGCGAGGCCGCCATGCGCCAGCGCTTCGATCAGCGACTTATATGCATCCTTCAATCCGGTATATTTGCCGACAATCGCAATGGTGACATCGCCTTCGGGATTGCGAATGCGGTCCATCACCGCGTTCCAGCGGCTCATGTCCGGCTTCGGCGCCGGCTCGATGTCGAAGGCGGCGAGCACTTCGCGATCGAGGCCGGCGGCGTGATAAGCGCGCGGCACGTCGTAGATCGAATCGACGTCGCGCGCCTCGATGACGGCGCTTTCGCGGACATTGCAGAACAGACCGAGCTTGCGCCGCTCGTCCTGCGGAATCGGGCGATCGGTCCGGCACAAAAGAATGTCGGGCTGAATGCCGATCGAACGCAGCTCCTTCACCGAGTGCTGCGTCGGTTTCGTCTTGAGCTCGCCGGCACTCGGGATGAACGGCAAAAGCGTCAGGTGGATGTAGACGCAATGCCCGCGCGGCAGATCGTTGCCGAGCTGGCGGATCGCCTCGAAGAACGGCAGACCCTCGATGTCGCCGACTGTGCCGCCAATCTCGATGAGGACGAAATCGACGCCCTCGTTACCCTCGAGCACGAACTCCTTGATGGCGTTGGTGACGTGCGGGATGACCTGCACCGTCGCGCCGAGATAGTCGCCCCGGCGCTCCTTGGCGATGATCTCCTGATAGATGCGGCCGGTCGTGATGTTGTCGTCCTTGCGTGCCGGACGGCCGGTGAAACGTTCGTAATGGCCGAGATCGAGATCGGTCTCGGCGCCGTCGTCGGTGACGAAGACTTCGCCGTGCTGATACGGGCTCATCGTGCCCGGATCGACGTTGAGGTAGGGGTCGAGCTTTCGTAAGCGGACCGTGTAGCCCCGGGCCTGAAGCAGCGCCCCGAGGGCTGCCGCCGCGAGCCCCTTGCCGAGCGAAGACACCACGCCGCCGGTGATAAAAATGTACCGCGCCATGGGAGCCGAGACTTAACCTCTCCGAATGCGCTTGGGGAGAGGCCGCGGACGACCCTCCACAAGCGAAGCTTTGCCAAATGAAAAGGGCCGGCGAACCGGCCCTTTCGATTTATTGCGAGCGCGGCGGCTCCGGCGCGGCAGGCGGCGCCGGCACGTTCGGCGGCTGCTGCAGGTTGCGCAGCTGGTCGAGCACGCCGCCGCCCGAGGCGGGCTGCTGTCCGGCGGGCGCGGCCGGGGGCGTCACGCCCTCGAAAATCGACTTCGGCGCGCGGCCGTAGCTTGCAAGCACCGTCAGCGCGATGCTGGTCGCGAAGAAGATCGCGGCCAGGATCGCCGTCGCCCGGGTCAGCGCGTTGGCCTGGCCACGCCCGGTGAAGAGACCGCCGCTGCCGCCCCCGCCGCCGATGCCGAGCGCCCCGCCTTCCGAGCGCTGCAGGAGGACGGTCACGATAAGGCCGATCACCACCATGAGGTGGATGACAATGAGAACTGTCTGCATGGGTTTTCCGGGCGGGTCTGGGGCGCCCGCGGGGCTCATATGGGCGGGGTT
>JAFAVH010000090.1 GCA_019242655.1 Methylobacteriaceae bacterium | reverse complement strand
GAAAGCCAGCGACTTATAAAGCGCGAGGTTGACGCCCATCGAGCGCGCCGCGATCGGGTTGTCGCGGATCGCCATGAGCGCGCGGCCGCTGCGGCTTTTCACGAGATTGCGCGCCAGCATGTAGAGCAGAAGCGCGACGGCAAGCGTAAAATAATAGAGCCATTGATCCTGATTGAGCGGCACGAAGGCGGGCGCATCCGGCTTGATGATGACGATGCCCTGCACGCCGCCGGTCCAATGCTCGAGCGGCGACAGTTTGAGGATTTGCGGCGTGGCGATGGCGAGCGCGAACGTCGCCAGCGCGAGATAAACGCCTTCGAGACGCAGCGCCGGCAGCCCGAACAAGAATCCGGCGACGAAACAGACAATGCCGGCGGCGGGAAGAGTCCAGATGTAGCTCACACTGTACTGATCCATCAGGATCGCGGCGGTGTAAGCGCCGAGCGCATAGAATGCACTGTGGCCGAGCGAGAACTGGCCGTTGAAGCCAGTCAGCAGGTTTAGACCGAGGATCGCGATCGCGTAGACCAGCATCTGGGTGAACTGGAAGACGACGAAGTTCTTGAACAGAAGCGGAATCGCAATCGCGATAATCAGGAAGACGACGCGCGAGATGAGCGCAATCCTGCCGCCGCGCCGCGCCGCACGCGGCATCTCTGTCGTAGCGACCGCCTCGCTTGCCGTGGACGTGAGGGATTCGACCGGAACGGACATTCATCACACCCGCTGCACGACCGTGCGGCCCATGAGCCCGCTCGGCTTGAAGACGAGAACGGCGACGATCAGCATGAGCGCGATCGGCAGCTTCAATTCGCCGCCAATGACGGGAATGAACGTGCCCGCGAGGTTCTCGACGATGCCGACAAGGAATCCGCCGAGCACCGCGCCGGCCGGGCTCGTCAGACCGCCGAGCACCGCACCGGCGAAACCGTAAAGCAGGATCGAGATCATCATGTTCGGCTCGAGGAAAACGACGGGTGCGATCAATATGCCGGCAATCGCGCCGATCGCGGCGGCCATCCCCCAGCCGAGCGCAACCATCCAGCCGACCCTCACGCCGACGAGGCGTGCGGAGACGGGATTGGCCGCCGCGGCGCGCATGGAGAGACCGATCCGCGTGTAGCGGAAGAACACGAAGAGGAAGACGAGAAGAAGCAGCGTCACCCCGACCATGCCGGCCTGATGCGCGCTGATCAGCGACGAGCCGAAGAGCGGCGCCGAGCCGAACGGTGAGGGGAAGCTCTTCACCGTGAAGTCCCAGATGAACCCGGCCGTGCTGTTCAGGATCGCGAGGAGCGCGATGAACACGACGACGTGGCTCAGGATCGGCGCATCATGGATCGGTTTGAACACGACGCGGTCGATGAGCACGCCGCCGGCAAAGGACACGGCAAGCGTGAGGAGGAAAGCAATCCAGTAGGGCAGGCCCCACAGCATCAGCTGAAAAGCGATGAACGTCGAGAACATCGCCATTTCGCCTTGCGCGAAATTCAGGTGGTCGATTGCCTGGTAGATCATCACGACGGCAAGCGCCATGCAGGCATAGATCGCGCCGGTGGCGATCCCTGCGAGAATTTGCTGGCCGAGAAGCTCCATCAAATCGTCCTAGTAGCCGAGATAAGAGCGCCGCACGCCCTCATCTTCGCGAATTTGCGCGGCAGGTCCCGATGTGACGATGCGGCCGGTCTCGAGGAGATAGGCCGTATCGGCAAGCGACAGAGCGAGCGATGCATTCTGCTCGACGAGCAACATGCTCACCTTCTCGGCGCGATTGAGCGCGCCGAGAATGTCGAACATCTCGCGCACGACGAGAGGTGCGAGGCCGAACGAGGGTTCATCGAGCAGCATGAGGCGCGGGCGCAGCATGAGTGCGCGCCCGATCGCGAGCATCTGCTGCTCGCCGCCGGACAGCGTGCCGGCCTGTTGCATGCGTCGTTGCCGCAGACGCGGAAAGTGATCGTAGACGCGTTCGATATCCTGCTTGATGTCGCCGCCATTGCGCCGCGTCATCGCGCCGAGCTGTAAATTTTCCTCGACGCCCATGCGCGTGAACGTGCCGCGCCCCTCGGGAACATGGGCGATGCCGAGACGCACGATGTCCTCGGTCTGCATGCCGATGAGGCGCTTGCCGGCGAACGTTGCGTCGCCGCGTGCGTGGATCATTCCGCAAAGCGCGCGCAACGTTGTCGTTTTGCCGGCGCCGTTGGCGCCGAGCAACGTCGTCACGCCGCCTTCTTCCAAACTAAAGTCGAGGCCGTGAAGCGCCGGGATGCCGCCATAACCGGCAAAGAGGCCCTTTACCTCGAGCAGGGCGCTCATGCCGCGGCCCCTGCCTCGGTCCCGAGATAGGCGCGGATCAGCTCGGGCTCTTGCCGCACGCTTGCCGGCGGGCCTTCGGCGATTTTCTTGCCGAAATTCAGGGCAACGACATTGTCGGAGATCGACATCACCAGCCCCATGTGATGCTCGACAAGCAGGATCGTCACGTCGCGGTCGTCGCGGATTTGCTGGATGAGGCGGCCGAGACCGCCGACCTCGTCATGATTGAGGCCGCCGGCGGGTTCGTCGAGCAGCAGGAGTTTCGGCTGCGAGGCGAGCGCGCGGGCGAGCTCGACGCGCTTTTGCGTGCCGAACGGCAGACCGGCGACGAGCCGGTCGGCAACGTCCGAGAGCTCCAGATAGGCGATGATATCAGACGCTTCCCGGATCATCGCGGCTTCGCCGCGCCGGGTGGCGGGAAGACGGAACGAGTCGCTGATAAAATCGCTGCGGCTCTTGGCGTGGGCGCCGACGAGAACATTGTCGAGCACCGAAAGGTGCTGGAACAGCGCGACGTTCTGAAACGTACGCCCGATGCCGAGCTCGGACATGCGATGCGCAGGCCGATCGAGGATCGTGCGCCCTTCAAACAGGATGTCGCCGCTGGTCGGCGTGTAAAGCCGGCTCAGGCAGTTGAAAAGCGTTGTCTTGCCGGCGCCGTTCGGGCCGATGAGGCCGAGAATCTGACCCTTCCGGATTTCGAAGGAGATGCCGTCGAGCGCGACGATCCCGTCGAAGCGCACGGCAACGTCCCTCACGGCAAGCAGCGGTGCAGTTGACGTGGGGATTTCGCTCACGATGGCTTTCGCGTCACGCGCTGCTTGGACAAAAGGGCGCGTTTGCCGGACGCACTGCGCCGGTTGCCTGCCACACGTGGCTCAAGCCATACCTCCCCTGATCCGACGCATCTTCTTTATCGGGCCGGGCTAAAGCGAGGCCCAGCGCGTGCGTTGACACGAAATGCACCACAACCTAGTTTTCCCGTCAAATCCGCAAGCCGTGAGCCTGTTCTGTCGCGCCTGAAGCGGCGCGCATGCCGCCGCCCCGTTGCCGAACAGGAGTTCCATGTCCGACGCCGTCATCGTTTCGACCGCACGCTCCCCCGTCGGCAAAGCCTTTCGCCGCGGCAAAGCCTATCGCGGCAAATTGAACGATACCGGCGGTCCGGTCTTGGCCGCACGCGCGATCAGGAGCGCGGCCGGTCCGTTCGAGATCAACTAAACACATCCTCTGGAGCATACGCCATGGATCTGCGCTTCACCGACGAGGAACTGAAGTTTCGCGACGACGTCCGCGCCTTCTTCAAGGACAATCTGCCGCCGGCAATTCGCGAGAAGATGAAAGAAGGCCGCCATACGAGCAAAGACGACCTCGTTCAGTGGACGCGCATCCTCAACAAGAAAGGTTGGGCGGTTTCGCACTGGCCGAAAGACTATGGCGGGACCGGCTGGACGCCGGTGCAGCAATATATCTTCCTCGACGAATTGCAGCAGGCGCCCGCGCCGTCGCCGCTGCCCTTCGGCGTCAGTATGGTCGGGCCGGTGATCTACACATTTGGCTCGGACGCGCAGAAGAAGCAGTTTTTACCGCGCATCGCCAATCTCGACGATTGGTGGTGCCAGGGATTTTCGGAGCCCGGCGCCGGCTCCGACCTCGCGTCGCTGAAAACAACCGCGAAACGCGACGGCGATCACTACGTCATCAACGGCCAGAAGACCTGGACGACGCTCGCGCAGCATGCCGACTGGATTTTCCTGCTCGCGCGCACGGACATGGCCGCGAAGAAGCAGGAAGGCATCTCGTTCATTCTCGTCAACATGAAGACGCCTGGCATTACCGTGCGTCCGATCGTGACGATCGACGGCGGCGCCGAGGTGAACGAAGTCTTCTTCGACGACGTCCGCGTGCCGCTCGAGAATCGTGTCGGCGAGGAGAACAAGGGCTGGGATTACGCGAAATTCCTGCTCGGCAACGAGCGCGTCGGCATCGCGCGCGTCGGCGTGTCGAAGGAGCGGCTGCGGCGCATCCGCGAGCTTGCATCAGCGACGACCGATCACGGCCGCCCGCTGATCGAGCTGCCGCGTTTTCGTGAAAAGCTCGCCGCGGTGGAGGTGGAATTGAAGGCGCTTGAGATGACGCAGCTGCGTGTGGTTGCAGCGGAAGCCAAGCGCGCCAAGGGCAAACCGGACCCCGCGTCTTCGATCCTCAAGATCAAAGGCTCGGAGATCCAGCAGGTGACGACCGAACTCCTGATGGAAGTAGTGGGCCCCTATGCGCTGCCCTACCGGCAGGAGCATGAAGAGGAAAAGGGCTGGAACGAGCCGCCGATCGGACCCGATTGGGCCTCGACGATCGCGCCGACTTACTTCAACACGCGAAAAGTCTCGATCTACGGCGGCTCGAACGAGATTCAGAAGAACATCATCGCGAAAGCGATATTGGGGCTGTAGCAACCACCCTCATCCTGAGGAGCGCCGCGTCAGCAGCGCGTCTCGAAGGATGTGTAATGTGAGGGTCCTTCGAGACGCGCGCCGTTGGCGCGCTCCTCAGGATGAGGCGTAGGCGAGAAGAATGGATTTCGATTTCACCGAAGAACAGCGGCTGTTGAAGGAAAGCGTCGATCGCTTCATCGCCGACCGCTACGAGTTCGAGCAGCGTAAGTCATTCGCCAAAAACGAATCCGGCTTCGCGCCCGAGAACTGGAAGCAGTTTGCCGATCTCGGCCTCCTCGCCATTCCCTTTGCCGAGGAACATGGCGGCTTTGGCGGCGGTCCGATCGAGACGATGATCGTCATGGAAGCGTTCGGGCGCGGCCTCGTGCTCGAGCCGTATTTCTCCACCGTCGTGCTCGGCGGCGGCCTGTTGCGGCATGCCGGCAGCGACGCGCACAAGAGCGAGCTCATTGCAAAAATCGCATCGGGCGATCTGCGTCTTGCCTTTGCGCATGGCGAGCGTCAATCGCGTTACGACCTCGCCGATGTCGAGACGCGCGCAAAGAAGAGCGGCGCGAATTACGTGCTCGAAGGCGAGAAGAGCCTCGTCCTCAACGGCGATTCCGCCGACATGCTCATCGTCAGCGCGCGCGTCGCCGGAGATGCGCGCGACCGCAAGGGAATTGGTCTGTTTCTCGTCGACAGCAATGCCAAGGGCGTATCGCGCCGCTTCTATCCCACGCAGGACGGCCTGCGCGCCGCGGAAATTTCCTTGTCGGGCGTCGAAGTCCCTGCCGGTCGCGTTCTTACCGAAGATGGCCTGCCGATCATCGAACGCGTCGCCGATGAGGCGATCGCAGCGCTTGCGGCCGAAGCGGTGGGCGCGATGACGGAAATGCATGCACTGACCGTCGACTATCTCAAGACGCGCAAGCAATTCGGTGTCGCGATCGGCGCCTTCCAGGCGTTGCAGCATCGCGCCGTCGACATGTTCGTCGCGCTCGAACAGGCGCGCTCGATGGCGATGTTCGCGACGATGATGTCGGCCGAGGATGATGCCGAGACGCGCAGCCGCGCGATTTCCGCCGCGAAAGTGCAGATCGGCCGCTCCGCAAAGATCGTCGGGCAGGGCGCGATCCAGCTTCATGGCGGCGTCGGCATGACGATGGAATTGAAGGTCGGCCACTATTTCAAGCGCGCCACCATGATCGACGTCATGTTCGGCGATGCCGACTACCACCTCGCGCGATTGGCCGAGGCCGGCAGTCTCGTGGCCTAGGACTGCAAGAGCGGCGCGCTTTTCGCAGCGGGTCCGCTCACCGTCACCTCGACCACTTCCGGAGGACGCATGAAGCGCACCGGCACGATCGATGTTCCGAGTCCTGCCGACACGACGATGTGACGCGGACCTTCGCTCGAATGTCCGTAGACGAGCTTCGGGCCGAACCGTTCCTCGGCGATGACCGGGCCGATGATCGGCAGATTCACCTGGCCGCCATGCGTGTGCCCGCAGAGCGTCAGCGCGATGCGGTCCGGCACTTTCGGGAAGATGTAAGGCTCGTGCGCAAGCAGGATCGCCGGCGCATCGTCCTTCACCTGCCGCAGCGTGCCGGTGAGATCGTCGGCGCCCTTGCGGTTACCGGTGCGAAAACTCCACCATGCCATCTGGTCGGCAAGGCCCAAGAGCCAGAACGGCTGGCCGTTGAACGTCAGCCGCACGGCGTCGTTTTCGAGGAGGCGGATGCCTGCCTGGTGCAAGCCGCGGCGCACGCCTTCGGCCCCGTCCGGCTTCATGTTGGGCAGCGGCCCGTGCCACCAATCGTGATTGCCGAGGACGGAGTAGACTCCGAGCGGCGCGCGCAGGACCGACAGCGCCTCGGCCCATTGCTCGGGCATGACCGGCCCGGTCACGAATTTGTGGCCGCCGGAGAAATCGCCGAGCAGCACGGTGAGATCGGGTTCGAGCGCGTTGGCGACTTCCGCGATCTCGCGGATGCGGGACGCCGGCATCCACGGCTCGCACGCATGGATGTCGGCAATGATTGCAATCTTGAGGCGGAGGTCGGCGGGCCAGGTCGCGGGCGCGATATTGTAACGCGTCACATCGAGCATGAGGCCCGGCTCGACGGCAAAGGCGTAGGAGCCGAGCGCCGTCGTGCCCAGGGTGAGCCCGCCAAGACCTCGGAGAAAATGCCGGCGGGTCAACATGTCTTAACGTACGCCACCTCGTCGGTCCGAGGCGGCGCTCGCGTCAAGCGGCGAGGTTATGCGCTTTCGGAAGCCGTGGGACCGAGGCCTCGATATGAGTGCTCGGCTCCGGCTTGTCCACCTGCACCTGGAGTGCGGCCGCGACGGCAGAGATGCCGATCTCGCGATAAAGCCGGGCAAGCAGATCGCGGGGATGAGCAGCGGTGGAGGGAAGGGCAGACTCGACAACGCGGGACTCGGACATTTGCCACTCGCAACACGGGAGAACACACACCACCGCGAGGTCAACACGCGGTGAACGAAGTGTTTAAAATTGCAGATGTCCGCTTAAAGCGGCGTTAAGTACGCGCTTGCGCGGACGTCCCACGCTGGATCGCGCAGCACCTGCTGCGCAGTGCGGACCGGAGGTCCGCGGTCCGGGCGCTTAATCCAAATCGAGCGGCGCGGTGCCTTTCGGCTTGCCGTCGGCGCCGAAGGTGATCTTCTCGATGCGCGTCTCGGCGCGCTTCAACAGATCGTCGCAATGCTTCTTCAGCGCCTCGCCGCGCTCGTAGATGACGATCGATTCCTCGAGCGGCACGTTGCCCTTTTCGAGCCGGTCGACGATGTCTTCGAGCTCCTTCATGGCAGCTTCGAAGGGCAGCGTGGCGATGTCGGGCAGGTCAGTCACGTCGTCTCTCATTCCGCCGCGTCGCGGATCGGCACTGGCGGCGACCATTTCAGCACGGGTTTACGTGCCGCCCCTGTTTCGTCCAAGCGGCGGCGCGGCGCAAGATGGGGCGCGCCGGTGAAGCGCTCGGTCTCGCCACGCTTGGCGCTCATCGCGAGATCGCGCAATGTCGCGACGAACAGATCGAGCGAGGCAAGCGACTCCGATTCGGTCGGCTCGATCAGCATCGCGCCGTGCACGACGAGCGGGAAATACATCGTCATCGGGTGATAGCCCTCGTCGATCATCGCCTTGGCGAAATCGAGCGTGGTAACGCCGGTGCCTTTCAGCCACGCATCGTCGAACAGAGCCTCGTGCATGCACGGCCGCTCGCCGAACGGCTGCGACATGAGGTCGGCAAGGCAGGCGCGCACATAATTGGCATTGAGCACCGCGTCTTCCGACGCCTGCCGCAACCCGTCCGCGCCGTGCGAAAGAATGTAGGCGTAGGCGCGCACGAACATTCCCATTTGCCCGTGAAAGGCAGTCATGCGGCCGAAGGATTGCGTGCCTTCGGTATGCTCGACCAACCGCAGCGCGTCGCCGTCGCGAACAATGAACGGCACCGGCGCATACGGCGCGAGGCGCGCCGACAAGACGACAGGCCCGGCGCCGGGACCGCCGCCGCCATGCGGTGTCGAGAATGTCTTATGCAGGTTGATATGCATGGCGTCGACGCCGAGATCGCCTGGCCGCACCTTGCCGACGATCGCGTTGAAATTGGCGCCGTCGCAATAGAAATAGCCGCCGGCATCGTGCACGGCGCGCGCGATCTCGACGATGTCGCGCTCGAACAATCCGCAGGTGTTCGGATTGGTCAGCATGATCGCGGCGACGTCGGGACCGATCAGCGCTTTCGCCGCATCGAGATGCACGTCGCCGTCGGCGTCCCCGGGGACCGACTTCACCTCGAAACCGAGCAGCGCCGCGGTCGCCGGATTGGTGCCGTGCGCCGAATCCGGCACGAGGATCACCCGGCGCGTTTTCTCCTCGCCGCGCGTGATGATTGCTTGCTTGATCGCCATCAGTCCGCAGAGTTCGCCATGCGCGCCGGCTTTCGGCGACATCGCGACAGCGCTCATATTTGTGAGGTTAAGCAGGTTTTTTGCGAGCGCATCGATCAGCGCGAGCGCGCCCTGCACGGTCGCTTGCGGTTGCAGCGGATGGACGTCGCCAAAACCGGGTAGCCGCGCCATTTTTTCGTTGAGCCGCGGATTGTGCTTCATCGTGCACGAGCCGAGCGGATAGATATTCGCATCGATCGCCGCGTTCATGCGCGAAAGGCGCACGTAATGGCGGATAGCTTCCGGTTCGGAGACGCCGGGCAGGCCGATCGGGTCGGTGCGTTCGAGCGCGCCGAGACGCGTCTTTGTGGTGGCGGGCGCATCGACATCGACGCCGGTCACCTCGCTGCGACCGATCTCGAAAATGAGCGGGTCTTCGAGATCGAGGCCGCGATTGCCGGTGAAGGTTTGGCTCGCCCGCGTCGCATGAGCGGCGGGCTTCGTGGCGCGTGCTTGCTGGTGCAACATCAATGCGCTCCGCTCGTTGCTGCGCGCAGCGCGTCGACAAAAGCGGCGCGATCCTCGTCCATGTTCACTTCGGTGTTGGCGACGATGATGAGGTCCTCCACTCCCGCATTCGGCAGGAGCCTCGAGGCGCGCACGCCGCCAAGCACGCCGCGCTCCGCCATCCGCGCGAGCACGTCGCCTGCGTCTCCGCGCACGCGGATCGTGAACTCGTTGAAGAACGTCTCGTTCAAAACCTCGGCGCCCGGCACATCCGCAATTGCATCGGCAAGGAGCACCGCGTTGGCGTGATTGACACGCGCGAGCCGCTCCAATCCCGTCTCGCCGAGCAGAGTCATGTGGATCGTGAAGGCGAGGCAGCAGAGGCCGGAATTGGTGCAGATGTTGGAGGTCGCTTTCTCGCGGCGAATATGCTGCTCGCGCGTCGACAAGGTCAGGACGAAGCCGCGCCGGCCTTCCGCGTCGATTGTCTGTCCGCACAAACGTCCCGGCATCTGCCGCACGTATTTCTCGCGGGTCGCAAACAGCCCGACATAGGGACCGCCGAACGACAGCGCATTGCCGATCGATTGGCCTTCGCCGACGACGATGTCGGCGCCCATCGCGCCCGGCGATTTCAAGAGCCCGAGCGAGATCGCTTCGGTAAAGACGGCGATGAGCAGCGCGCCTTTGGCGTGACACGCCGCGGCGATCGCCGAGAGATCGCGCAAATTGCCGAACACGTCGGGCGTCTGAATGACGACGCACGATATGTCGGCATCGATCGCCGCAAGCATGTCTTCGCGCGCCATCACATCGGGCGCGAGCGTGACCACCTCGTCGTTTGCCATCTGTGACAGCGTGCGCACGACTTCGGCATAATGCGGATGCAGGCCGCCCGAGAGCACCGCCTTGCGGCGCTTGGTAATGCGGTGCGCCATCAACACCGCTTCGGCGGTTCCCGTCGAGCCGTCATACATCGATGCGTTCGCGACATCCATGCCGGTCAGCGCCGCAACCTGCGTCTGGAATTCGAAGAGATATTGCAAAGTGCCTTGCGCGATCTCGGGCTGATACGGCGTGTAGCTCGTGAGAAACTCCGAGCGCTGAATGAGATGATCGACAGCCGAGGGTACGTGATGCTTGTAGGCGCCGCAGCCGACGAAGAACGGCACGTGCGAGGCCGCAACATTGCGCGCCGCCATGTTCGAGAGAATGCGCTCGACCTCGAGCTCGGATTTGTGCGGCGCCAGGGGCAGGGGCTCGTGCAAGAGCTTGCCCTCGGGCACGTCGGCGAACAGGGCGTCGATGTTTTCGGCGCCGATCCGCGCCAGCATGTCGGCGCGGTCTTCCCCAGTCAGCGGATGGTAGCGCATCGGCTCGTCCTCAGCTCAATGTCGCGACGAAATCGTTGTACTGCGCTTCGTTCATCAGAGCGTCGAACTGGCTCTTGTCTTTGACTTTAAGCTTCAAGAACCAGCCGTCGCCGAGCGGATCGGCGTTGACTTTCGCCGGCTCGCCTTCGAGCGCTTTGTTCACGTCGACGACTTCGCCGGACAAAGGCGCATAGACCTCGCTCGCCGCTTTGACGCTTTCGACGACGGCAGCCTCCGCGCCTTGCTCGACGCTTTTGCCGACAGCCGGCAATTCGACGAAAACGATGTCGCCTAATTGCTCCTGCGCATGATTGGTGATGCCGATCGTCGCGACATCGCCGTCGAGCCGCACATATTCGTGATCTTTCGTGTAGCGAATGCCGGACATGGGTTTCAGCCTCTGAAATAGCGGTGCGGAACGAAGGGCATTTGCACGACGCGTGCCGCGAGCGGCGTGCCGCGCACGATGACGTTGAGATCGCTGCCGGGCGCGGCGAAATCGCGCTCGACATAGCCGCAGGCGATCGGCCGGCCGAGGCTCGGCGCAAACCCGCCCGACGTGACACGTCCGATGACGCGTCCGTCTTGCGCGGTCAGCTCCGCGCCTTCGCGCGCCGGCGCCTTGCCGGCGAGCTCGAGACCGACGCGCTTGCGCGTCAGACCGTCGGCGAGCTCGCGTTTGAGACGCTCCGCGCCCGGAAAGCCGCCCTCTTGCCGCCGGCGCTTCTGGATCGACCAGGCGAGGCCGGCTTCGATCGGGCTCGTCTGCGTATCGATGTCGTGGCCGTGCAGGCAAAGTCCCGCTTCGAGACGAAGCGAATCGCGCGCGCCAAGCCCGATGAGCATGACATCGCGGTTTGCGAGCAGCCGCGCGGCAAATTCCTCTGCCTGCGCGCCGGGAACGGAGATTTCGTAGCCGTCCTCGCCGGTATAGCCGGAGCGCGAGATGAAGAGCTCAGTCCCTTCCCAATCGAAGGCGCGCCAGGACATGAAGGCCACCGTCTCGACGCCGGGCACGAGCTTTGCGAGCACCGCCGCTGCTTTGGGCCCTTGCAGCGCCATGAGCGCGCGGTCGTCCAGCACGTCGAGCTTCAGATCGGAGAGCCGCGCGCGCAGATGCGCGAAATCGGCCTCCTTGTTCGCGGCATTGACGATCAGCTCGAGCCGCTCGTCTTCGCCGGGCAGCCGCGTCACCATCAGGTCGTCGATTATGCCGCCGGCCTCGTTGAGGAATTGCGTGTAGCGCTGCCGGCCCGATGCGAGTCCGATAATGTCGGCGGGCACGAGCCGCTCGAGCTTGCGTGCGGCGTCGGGCCCCGAAAGCACCGCCTGGCCCATATGCGAGACATCGAACAGCCCGGCCTTTTCGCGCGTGTGCAGATGCTCGGCGATGATGCCGGCTTTGTATTGGACCGGCATGGCATAGCCGGCGAACGGCACCATGCGCGCGCCTTCTGCCACATGCAGCGCATGGAGCGGCGTTCGGGCGAGCGTCTCTTTCTGAGCCGTGGCGAGATCGGACAATCGGCACTCCGGGCGTGGCGCGACACGAAACGGACGGCTTCAGCCTCCGTCGTGCGCCCCCTCTGTCCCGGGACCTGAGAGATTTCCCCTGGCCTTAGCGGCCTGGGCTACCCCCGTCGGTGGACGCCTCGCGTCAACGCGGCGCCGCTTTCCAGAGTGTCATCCCCACGCGGTCCTGATGCCTGAGCGTTTCCGGGGCGGTTGCGCCTTCGGCGCCGGCATGGTGCCGGTCTCTTCCGCGGGAGGTCTTTCGATCTGACGGGCGCGACCCTGACCATCGGGCCCGCGCGAGTCAATGCCATCAGCGCAATCCTGGCGTGCCGCTCTCTCTGGAGCGCTCAGCGCTTCCGGCGTTTCTCCACAGGCGCCGCTTTGGCGCCTTTGCCGAAGCCGACGACGACCTCGTAATCGTCCGCCGCGTGTTCGCTCGTGAACGGCACGACCAAAGGCTCGGTCACTATGGTGAAGTCGGCGCCCGTCGTTCCCGGCGCGACGACGGCGGCGACGTTGAACGTCTTGCTCGTCAGGATTTTGTCGCCCTTCTGCTCGCGGATCGATACGCTGAGCGGCGCGGAAAAGCTGCCCGGAGAGCCCGCGGGTCCGAGCACCACGCGGCCTTTCACGCCCACTTTAATCGTTAGCTCTTTCCCGGCCACCCCGCATTCGCGCGCGACCTGTCCGACCGCAAATTGATGGCGCACACTAGCTGAGCCTTCGCCACCGACGCGCAGCGATGATTCCCCGGACGGGACGCGGATTTCCGGACAATCGGTCACGCTCCGCTCCTTGGGATCGAGCGAGGCGGGCGCACTTGAATCGCTTTTGCCGCTGAACGGATTGAATCGGCTGAAGAAGCTCTCATTGGAGCTGCTCTGTGCCGCCGCCGGCGCAGCGAGCAACGGAGCGGCCAACGCGAGCAACAAGGCAACCGATAGAGAATGCGAAAACCGGATCACTGTGTTGCACCCATGATCTTCAGGGCAGCTTGTCGTACCCGTCCTTGAATCCGGCAAGGTTCAGCGGGATGCCGATGCCTTCTTCCGGCGTCTGGTAGATGATGAAGGTGGCGGTCTGGCCGGTCCTCATCTGGTCGATCAACTTGTCTTCCATGATGACTTCGGCGACGCAGCCGGTCGGCAGGCAGCGCACGAAGCCGGCGCGGCCGACATCGGCCTGATCGATCTTAAGGCCGAGCCCATTCGGCAGGAGCACGCCCAAGGGCGCGATCACGCGCAGAAGCCGGCTCTTGCCGTCGGCGGTCTTCAAGACGATGACGACCAGGTTGACGTTGGGCTTATCTTCGGCGGCGACGCTTTGCAGAAGCGCGCATTGCTCGCGGCTCGCGCCGGGCGGCGTCTCGCAGCGCAGCTCCCAATCGCCGTGCTTGGATTTGACGACGCCCTGCGCCTGCGCGGCGGGAGTGATGGCCATGAGACCGAGCGCCAAAGCGTTCGCAGCAATCCACGCCGGGGCTTTGCGTCGGGACGCCGGTCCCATTCCTTTTCGCCTCCCGCGAGATATGTGAATTTTGAACATGATCGCGAGGCCATAGCGGCGGAGTCGGGCCGAATCGCGGCGCGGCAATCGGCGGCCGAGGGCTTGGGGCTGGGTAGCAAAGCGTCCGCCGCCGTTCAAGCGCGGCGCGGTCTTACCAAAGCCGCGCCGGTATGCCGCAAAGGAAGCGCCTAATGACTTGTTGCGTCGAAACTCCGTTTGTAGTTTGGAACCCAAACAGAAGAGGATTCACCTCATCCATTGCGGGCCGTCTTTAGTGGCGCTCGCGCCGGTCGGGAGCGGCGGTATTTCCATGATCCTTTGCAAGCTGGCATCGATGCGGGAGACAGTGCTTCCTCGGTTTGCCGGCATAGCCGCGGGATTGCTGGCGGGATTGCTCTTGTCCGGCGCCGCCTTCGCCGAAGGCGCGGGCGAAGGCCATGCAGTTCCCGGCCAGATGGGCCTGCAGCGCGGCACCACGCCCCTTGCCCACGAGATGCACTGGTTTCACGATGTTCTGCTGTTGCCGATCATCACGGTCATCTGCCTCTTCGTTCTCGGCCTTCTCGTCTGGGTCGCCCTGAAGTTCAACGAGAAGGTCCACCCGGTTCCCTCGCGCACCACCCATAACAGCGTGCTCGAGGTTGCCTGGACGATCATCCCAGTCTTGATCCTCGTGGTCATCGCGATCCCGTCGTTCCGGCTTCTGACCAAGCAACTCGTCCTGCCTGATGCCGACATCACGATGAAGGTCACCGGCAAGCAATGGTACTGGACGTACGAATATCCGCAGGATCAGGGCGGCGGCTTCAGCTTCGACTCGCTGCTCAAGCCTGATGCCGATCTAAAGCCTGACGACATAAGGCTGCTCGCCGTCGACAACTAAGCGGTGGTGCCCGTCAACAAGACGATCCGTGTCCAGGTCACCGCGGCCGACGTCATCCATTCCTTCGTCGTGCAATCCTTCGGCGCCCGCATCGATGCGGTTCCGGGCCGTCTGAACGAGACCTGGTTCAAGCCGGAGAAGGAAGGCGTCTATTACGGCCAGTGCTCCAAGCTTTGCGGCAAGGACCACGCCTACATGCCGATCGCCTTCCGTGTCGTCAGCGAGCAGGATTATGCGGCCTGGCTTGCCGACGCGAAGAAGAAATACGCGTCGAACAACGGCAAGCCGGTTGCTGTCGCCGCGGCCGAAACCGAGCACTAATTACATCCGAGACTTCCCAGGGAAGCGTCACAATGGCCACCATCGTCGAAGGACACCACGAAGAGCATGCCCACCCAACGGGGTGGCGGCGCTACATGTTTTCGACGAACCACAAAGACATCGGCACGATCTACATCATCTTTGCGATCATTGCCGGCCTGATCGGCGGTGCATTGTCGATCGCCATGCGCGCCGAGCTCGCCGATCCCGGCATCCAGGTCTTTCCGACGCTCGCGCGCATCATCAATCACGCCGATCCGGCGCAGGCGCTCGACGCGGCAAAGAACCTCTACAACGTGTTCATCACCGCCCACGGCCTGATCATGATCTTCTTCATGGTCATGCCGGCTTTGATCGGCGGCTTCGGCAATTGGTTCGTGCCGTTGATGATCGGCGCGCCGGACATGGCGTTCCCGCGCATGAATAACATCTCGTTCTGGCTATTGCCGGCGTCGTTCACGCTGCTGCTCACGTCGATGTTCGTCGAAGGCGCGCCCGGAATGGACGGTTTCGGCGGCGGCTGGGTCATGTATCCGCCGCTCTCGTCGAATACCGGCCATCCCGGTCCGGCGATGGATTTCGCCATCCTGTCGATCCATCTGGCCGGCGCCTCGTCGATCCTGGGCGCCATCAATTTCATCA
>JAFAVH010000378.1 GCA_019242655.1 Methylobacteriaceae bacterium | reverse complement strand
CTCGACACGGTCGAACTCGTCATGGCCTTCGAGGAAGAATTCGGTGTCGAAATCCCCGATGATTCCGCCGAGACGATTGTTACCGTCGGCGATGCGGTGAAATTTCTGGAAAAGGCCACGGCTGCGTGAGACTCGCGCCTCATCGCGAGCCTTGAGAAGCAAGCAATGCGCAGAGTTGTCGTCACCGGCCTGGGGATGGTGTCGCCGCTCGGCTGCGGTGTTGAGATCAACTGGCGGCGGCTAACCGCCGGCGAAAACGGGTTCGGCCGCGTCGAAGCGTTCGACGTCTCTGATCTGCCGTGCAAGATCGCCGGCATCATTCCGCGCGGCGACGGGTCCGACGGCACATTCCACGCCGATACATGGATGGAGCCGAAGGAGCAGCGCAAGGTCGACGACTTCATTCTATACGCCGTCTCGGCGGCGACGCAGGCGCTCGACGATGCGGGCTGGCGGCCCGAAACCGACGAGGAGCAGACGACGACCGGTGTTCTCATCGGCTCCGGCATCGGCGGTTTGAACGGGATTTACGAGACCTCGATCACGCTGAAGGAAAAAGGCCCGCGACGTGTTTCGCCGTTCTTCATTCCGGGCCGGCTGATCAATCTTGCTTCGGGCTACGTGTCGATCCAGCACAAGCTGCGTGGTCCGAACCATGCGGTCGTCACCGCCTGTTCGACAGGTGCGCATGCAATCGGCGATGCCGCGCGGATGATCGCGCTCGGCGACGCCGACGTGATGGTTGCCGGCGGTGCCGAATCCGCCGTCTGCCGTATCGGTTTCGCGGGATTTGCCGCGTGTAAAGCGCTGTCGACGTCGTTCAATGACGAGCCGAGCAAAGGCTCGCGCCCCTACGACAAGGACCGCGATGGTTTCGTCATGGGGGAGGGCGCCGGTTGCGTCATTCTTGAAGACTATGATCACGCGCAGGCGCGCGGCGCGAAAATCTATGCCGAGGTGATCGGCTACGGTCTCTCGAGTGACGCATACCATATCACCGCGCCTGCCGAAGATGGAGACGGCGCCTATCGCTGCATGCAGATGGCGGTGAAAAAAGCCGGCATCTCTGTCTCGGAGATCGATTATATCAACGCGCACGGCACCTCGACGCCAATGGGCGACGAGATCGAGTTGAACGCCGTGCAGCGGCTTGTCGGCAATGCCGCGGGCAAATTGTCGATGTCGTCGACGAAATCGGCGATCGGCCACCTTCTCGGCGCGGCTGGCGCGGTCGAGGCGATCTACTCTGTTCTCGCCATTCGCGACGGCGTCGCGCCGCCGACGCTGAACCTCGACAACCCCTCGGTGGAAACCACCATCGACCTCGTGCCGCACGTCGCCAAGAAGCGTCAGATCGACACGGTGCTCTCGAACTCGTTCGGCTTTGGCGGCACCAACGCCTCGCTGGTGTTCCGCCGCCTTCACTGATGCACACCTAGGCGCGGCTAAATCCGCCAATTCGCCACATTCGACGCTAGGGTGTCCACACGGCAAAAACCGCCCGGCATGGCGGGTGAAACGCCGTGACTTAACGGAGAGCGGCGCTGCGCATGCCGCTCAGGAGCGGACGTTGCTACCACGTCGCGGGCTGCAAAGCCCCAACGAAGCCCTGCAGCCGGAGCCCGCTCCGTTGCCGCCGTCGCCGCGCCGCAAGCGCCGGCAGGGATTGCTTGCCGGATTAAGCGGCTTTTTGTCGTTCTTGCTGGTCATCTGCGTCGCAGGCGGCCTCGCGCTTGTCGCCGGCTTCAAACGCATCCAGGAACCAGGCCCGCTGACGACCGACAAGGTCCTGTTCATCGCGCCCGGAACCGATGTCCCCGAGATCATCGCTCAGCTCGAGCGCGAGGGCGTGATCGACAGCCCGATGATGATGAACGCGGCGCTCGTCATCGAAGGCAACCGCTCGAAGCTCAAAGCTGGCGAGTATCTCTTCCGCGAGCATGCAAGCCTGCGCGATGTGATGGATACGGTCATCAGCGGCCGCCAGGTTCTGCACGCGATCACCATTCCTGAGGGTCTGACCAGCGAACAGATCGTGCAGCGCCTGCGCGAATCCGACGTGCTCGCCGGCGACGTCCGCGACTCGCCGCGCGAAGGCACGCTGCTCCCCGAGACCTACAAGGTTCAGCGCGCTTATTCGCGCTCCGACCTCCTCCGCAAGATGCAGGAAGAGCAGCGCAAGATCGTCGACCAGATCTGGTCGCGCCGGGCCGGCGATCTGCCGATCCGCACGCCCTACGAGCTCGTGACGCTCGCCTCGATCGTGGAGAAAGAGACCGGCAAGGCCGACGAGCGCCCCCATGTCGCCAGCGTCTTCATCAACCGGCTGCACAAGCGCATGCGCCTGCAATCCGATCCAACGATCGTCTACGGCCTCGTCGGCGGCAAAGGCACGCTCGGGCGCGGCATCCTGCGCTCCGAGATCGACAAGCCGACGCCATACAACACCTATGCGATCGAAGGCTTGCCGCCGGGGCCGATTGCCAATCCCGGCCGCGCCGCGCTCGAGGCGGTGGCGAACCCCTCGCGCACACCGGACCTTTATTTCGTCGCCGACGGCACCGGCGGTCATGTCTTCGCCGAGACGCTCTCTCAACATGCCGCGAACGTGCAGCGTTGGCGCCAGATCGAGAAGGACAAGGCCGCTGCCGAAGTCGACCGCGCGGCGCCGCTCGTTCCCGATCAGCCCGGCACGCCTGGTACATCGACAACAGCGCCCGGCGCGCGGCCGCAGCCCGGCCCCGTCGGACAACAGCCGGCGCCGAAACCCGGTCAGCGCGGTGCGCTCGGCGACGATCTCAGGCGTTTTGGCGCTCTGGCGCCATTCGGCTCCGCGCCGCCGCTCGTCAACGAGGCGCGGCTCGATTATGCGCCGACCCTGCTGCCGCGGCTCATTCCGGCGGAAAAGTTCCTGGGCGCCGTGCAGGAAGCCGCGGCGATGACGCTTGAGCGCTCGCTCGCGGCAGCGCTGATGCATCCGCCGGAGGAAACCGCGCAACCGCCCGCGCAACAAACCGCGCAACGAACTGCACTTGCGGCCATCACGGAGGGTGTGAAGCCCGCGCCGACAGCGGCGAAGGCACCCTCGATGACGGGCGCTGCGGCGCCGCTCGCTTATACGATGTCGCCCGGCCTCGAAGAGCGGGGCATCACGGTCCGCGGCGTAAATGCCGGCAATGACATTCTGGACGGACCGATGGCGGACGTTGGCGACGAGCTCGTCGATCCCGCGATCGTGCCAGTCTCGGCCGAGCGCCGCGCCGAGCAGCGCACACGGGCTGCGCAGCTCGGATTGCCCACGGGCTCGGACGCGCTGCCGAACGACGACGGAATGGGCCCGCCGAAACTGCCGGTGAAGCATGCACAGATGCTGCCGAACGGTCGCGCCGTTGCGCTCGATGCCTCGGAAGGCACCGATATAGACCCCCTGAAAGACAAGAGCTGGGACCTGAATTCGGTGAAGATCGTGCCGTCGCCTGAGGGCGAGCCGGCGCCGGAAAAGCCGGAACCACGCAAGCGGGTGAAATAGCCCCTGATGCTACCGCGCCGCTTCTACGAAGCAGCTTCCGCGGGTTGGCCACCGGGGCGCGGCGTCTTCGCGCAGAGGCGCCGCACTTCCTCGACAATCGCACGCTCGTCGTAGGGCTTTTCCCATCGCGTCACGCCCGCGAAGCGAACCGGGATCACTTCCTCCGAATAGCCGGTGGCGAAGACGAACGGCAAACCCTGCCGCGTCAGTTCTTCTGCGATCGGATACGCCATCTGATCGCGCAGGTTGATGTCGAGGACGACGACATCGAAACCATCCGCCCGCACTTGCGCCAACGCCTCGCCCACAGAGGCGATCGGCCCAACCACTTTCGCCCCGCAGCTTTTCAGGGTGCGTTCCAGATCGGCTGCGATGAAATATTCGTCCTCGATGACGAAGACCCTGCAGCCCTCGAGCGGCGGTGTCTTGCTGGCCATTGGCGGCTTCGGTTTGCCGAGCCGGATCGCGCATCACTTTAAACCCGCCCCGTCACCGATTGCCAGCTGTCATTTGCGTTGGTCGTCAATCCGTTTTTGCGGTGTATTCGCGCGGCCAGTCGCTGACGGCGCCGGTCTCGCTTGATTAGGCCAGATCGGCGCATCTTTTCGTTTGTCGCGTCAGCACCTCGCGATAAAGCGCGATCAACGCATGCGCATGCGCTGCCGGACTCGGCGGATCGGCCCAGTAGGCCTCGTACGCCGCAGCGCCCATGCGCGCCGCGAGCGCATCGTCAGCGAGAAGCCGCATCGCCGCGG